>JAYSWK010000100.1:0-2214 GCA_043718085.1 Rhodobacterales bacterium | reverse complement strand
ACCACCACCATAGCCCGCAGACCTCACAACGCCCCGCCGCAGCGGGAAACCGGACCCCGCATCAATGACCGCATCCGGTCGCCGGAAATTCGCCTGATCGGGGCCGAGGGTGAAAACATCGGGGTTGTGACCCCGGCGCGTGCGATGGCCCTTGCCGAAGAAGCCGGTCTCGACCTGGTCGAGATCTCGCCCAATGCCGAACCCCCGGTCTGCAAGATCATGGATTTCGGCAAGTTCAAATACGAACAGCAAAAGCGCGAGGCCGAGGCCCGCAAAAAGCAGCACATCATCGAGATCAAGGAAATCAAGTTCCGCCCCGGAACCGATACCCATGATTACGACGTCAAGATGCGCTCGGTCATGAAATTCCTGGAAGAGGGTGACAAGGTCAAGGTCACCCTGCGCTTTCGTGGCCGCGAGATGGCCCACCAGGACCTGGGGCTGGAACTTTTACGTCGCGTGGCCGCCGACATTGGCGACAATGGCAAGATCGAGTCGATGCCCCGCCTTGAGGGCCGTCAAATGGTGATGATGGTCGGGCCGAAGTAACCCCCGACCACCTTGCCAGACGAACCGGGGGGCCCTGCCCCCCTTTTTGTTGCGCCATCATTCATCCAAATGGTTGACCCATTACCCGGAAGGGTGTAATTCAACTTTATGGTTGAACAAGAAGACCCCCGCCTGACCGAGATATTGAAAGCGGCCTCCGATCCGACCCGGCGCGACATTCTGACCCTGCTTGCCCAGAATGGCCCGACCCGTGTGACCGAAATCGCCGCCCGCTTCGACATGAGCCTCAACGCCGTGTCCAAGCATATCAAGGTGCTGGAAGGGGCCGGTCTGGTCAGCCGCAAGACCCTTTGGCGCGAACATCTGATCGAGGTGAACATTGCCCCCCTGCACCGCATCGACCTGTGGTTCCGGGACCTGCGCTCGATCTGGGACATGCGGCTGGAGGCCCTGGACAAGCTTCTCACCAAGGAGACGACCGATGACTGACCTGACCCTTTCCGTCTCGCGCACCATCAAGGCCCCGGCCAGGCGTATCTTCGACGCCTGGCTTGACCCGGTGATGATGGCGAAATTCATGGTGCCCCGACCCGAAATGACCACCAGAGAGGTGGCCTGCGACCCCCGTGTCGGCGGGCGGTTCCGCATCGTCATGGTGGGCGACAAGGACTATCCGCACGAGGGCACCTATCAGGAAATATCCCGCCATTCCCGCCTGGTCTTCACCTGGGAAGCGCCCTGGTCGGCACCGGGCAGCACCGTGACCATCACCCTGACCGACCTGGGCGACGCCACGCGGGTCGATCTGGACCACATCCGTTTCCAGTCCGAGGAAAGCCGCGACAACCACGCCATGGGCTGGACCGGAATGCTAGCCAATCTTGAAACCCACCTGACCTGAGGTCCGCCATGACAACCCTGATTTCAAATGTGAACTGGCCCGCCGTCCTTATGGGCACCGTCCTGTCCTTTGCCCTTGGCATGTTCTGGTTCGGCCAGATCTTCGGCAATGCCTGGGCGGCAGGCAGTCACGACATCACCCCGCCTGCCAAACTACCGTTCGCAGCCATGATCGCCCAGCTGATCGGCACCTTCCTGATGGCCTTGGTGATCGGCGCGACCGAAGCGGTGCAGGACCTGCCCACCGGCCTTGCCATCATCCTTGCCATCGCGACCCTGCAACTGGGTGGCGCATTGTTCAGCCAGAAATCCACCGCAGCCGCCCTGATCGACAGCGGTTTCGTGGTGGCCATGGGCGTCCTGATGATCGGCGCCCAGGCCGTGCTTTAGGTCTGCCCGTCCAGCAGTCGCGCTGCCAGGTCCGGCAGCGCGTCAAAATGATCCAGCAGCGCCTCGGGGTGCAGCCGGGATACGGCCTGACCCTCGGGCCCGAATGTGACCAGAACCACCGGAACACCTGCGGCAAGGCCGGTCTGGCGGTCGGTATCTGTGTCGCCCACCAGCATCGACCGGCTGCCGCCGACACGGTCGACCGCCAGCCGGTAGGGTGCCGGGTCAGGCTTGCGCACCGGCAGCGTATCCGCCCCGACCAGCGCCCCGAACAAGCCGTCGATCCCCAGTCGTCGCACCAGTTCGACCGCCAGACCCTCGGGCTTGTTGGTGCAGATCGCCGTGGCAAATCCTTGCCGCAACAGGGCCTCAAGCGCCGCCACCACACCGGGATAAAGCCGGGTCTGCGCGCAG
>JAYSWK010000099.1:0-5569 GCA_043718085.1 Rhodobacterales bacterium | reverse complement strand
CGTCCAAGAACCTGACGGCGCAGGCGGGGATGGGGGTGATGTACGAGCTGGACGCCATCGCCATGGCCGTCATCGGCGGGATCAGTTTGCAAGGCGGGCGCGGCTCGATCCTTGGGACCGTCCTTGGCGCGTTGATCTTCGGGGTGATCATCTCTGGCTTCACCTTCCTAAAGCTGGATGCGTTCTATCAAGAGATGGTCAAAGGCGTGATCATCGTCGGTGCGGTTGTCCTGGATCAATGGCGCCAGCAAAGCCGGGCAAAGGGGAAATGACATGAGCAGGATCATCCTTGAAACCCGCGGGCTGACCAAACACTACGGCGGGGTCCATGCCCTTGAGGACGCCAATTTCACGCTGGAGGATGGTGAACATGTTGCCGTCGTGGGCGATAACGGCGCGGGGAAATCGACCTTCGTCCGCCAGATCACCGGCGTCGAACAGCGGACCGCCGGGCAGATCTTCTTCAACGGCGCCGAGGTCAATCACATCAATCCGCTGGAGGCGCGCGAAAGCGGCATCGAAACCGTGTTCCAGACGCTGGCTTTGGCCGACGATCTGGACGTGCCCTCGAACCTGTATCTGGGGCGCGAAATCATCAAGTGGAACCTTGGCCCCTTTTCGGTGCTGGACCGCAAGGCAATGAAGGCCCGCACGCTGGAGGCTTTGCAAAAGACCGCCGTCAAGATCCCCAATGTCGACAACCCGATCCGCAACATGTCGGGCGGGCAGCGGCAATGCGTGGCCATTGCGCGGGCGGCGGCCTTTGCGTCGAAGCTGATCATCATGGACGAACCGACGGCGGCGCTGGGCGTGCAGGAAACCGCCCAGGTCGAGAACATTATCAAGGGGCTCAAGGAACGCGGCGTGCCGATGATCCTGATTTCCCACAATCTGCGGCAGGTCTTTGATCTGGTGGACCGGATCGTGGTGTTCCGCCGGGGCCGCATCGTGGCCTCGTTGAAGCGGGACGAAACCGATGGCAATGACATTGTCAGCTATATCACAGGCGTGAAAGGCGGGGCCGAAACGGCACCCGCCTGAAGAAAGGACTTATGACATGACACTACGTTTCGGGCTTTTGGGTGCGGGCCGCATCGGCAAGGTCCATGCCAAGGCCATTTCGGGCGATGCAGGGGCCCGGCTTGTGGCCGTGGCCGATGCCATGGCACCCGCCGCCCAGGCCATCGCCACGCAATACGGCTGCGACGTTCGCAGCATCGATGCGATCCTTGCGGCCAAGGATATCGACGCCGTCGTGATCTGCACGCCCACCGACACCCATGCCGATCTGATCGAGGCTTTTGCCCGGGCCGGAAAGGCGATCTTCTGCGAAAAGCCGATTGATCTGTCGCTGGCCCGCGTCAAATCCTGTCTGAAAGTGGTGCGCGAGACCAAGGCGGTGCTGATGGTCGGCTTCAACCGCCGCTTTGACCCGCATTTCATGGCCGTCCGGTCCGAGATCGACAAGGGCAGCATCGGCACGGTCGAGATGGTGACGATCACCTCGCGCGATCCCGGTGCGCCGCCGGTCGATTACATCAAGCGTTCGGGCGGGATCTTCCGCGACATGACGATCCATGATTTCGACATGGCGCGCTTTCTGTTGGGAGAAGAGGTCACCGAGGTGTCCGCCATGGCCGCCGTTCTGGTCGATCCGGCCATCGGGGCCGCGGGCGACAGTGATTCCGTGCAGGTCATGCTGAAAACCGCCAGCGGCAAGATGGCGCTGATCTCGAACTCGCGCCGCGCCACCTATGGCTATGACCAGCGGATCGAGGTGCATGGATCGAAAGGTGTCGTCTTGGCCGAAAACCAGCGCCCGGTGTCGATCGAGGTGGCCAATGCGTCGGGCTACACCCGCCCGCCGCTGCATGACTTCTTCATGACCCGCTATACCGAAGCCTATGCCGCCGAAATCGCAGCCTTTGTCGCCACCGTGACCGCCAAGGGCCGCGCGCAGCCTTCGGGCGAGGATGGGCTTGCTGCCCTTGCCCTGGCCGAGGCCGCGCTGAAATCGGTGGCCGAGGGGCGCTGCGTGAAGATGAGCGAAGTTCTGTAATCCCCAGGCGTGACCAAGATGGGCAGGCCGATAAATTCGCCCAGCGAATTTGTTGGCCAATTGCCCATCCTACAAGCCTGCCCAGGCTCCGTTTCCGGGCCAGCCCAGGGCAGGATTTCACTAGCCATACCCTTTCCAGTTGGTTAATGAAAATTGGTAACCTATTGTGAATAAACAATAAAACACGATGTCTTTCAGAAAGACATCGCCTGCCTTACCCCTGCGGGGTCACGGCTTGACGGCCCTTTTCCCGCTCTAACCCCAGTTTTCTCTCGCGCCAGATGATCAATATCCCGGCCAGAATGATCAGCGCGGCCCCCTCCAGCATGGTCCGGCTGGGGACCTCGGCAAAGATGAAATAGCCGATCCCAAGCGCGAACAGCATCGAGGCATAGTCAAACGGGGCGACCAGCGAGGCATCGGCGTCGCGGTAGCTGGAGGTCAAGAGGATCTGTCCCACCCCGCCCAAAAGGCCCGCGCCCACCAGAAAGGCGGCCTCGCCCGCCGTGGGCCAGACCCAACCGAAGGGCAGGGTGATCAGCGACAGGAAGGTCGAGGTGACCGAGAAGTAGAAGACGATCGAGGTCGTGCTTTCGGTCTGGACCAGCTTGCGGACAAAGACCTGCGCCAGGGCCGAACACAGCGCCCCGAACAGCACGATCATCGCCCCAAAGGATTCGGCCTGCCCCAGGCCCGTGCTTGGGTCGATGCTCAGGCGCGGGCTCAGCACGATCAGCACGCCGGTCAGGCCCAGGGCCACGCAACCGATGCGGAAGGCCCGGACCTGCTCGCCCAGAAACATCGCGGCAAAGATGACGACCAGCAAGGGCGAGGCATAGCCGATGGCCGTGACGTCGGGCAGCGGCAGATAGGCCAGCCCGGCAAAGCCCATCCCCATGGCCAGCGTCCCCATCAAGCCGCGCCAGACATGCCCCAACGGGTTGACGGCCCGAAACCCGGTCGCCAAATGACCCTGCACCGTCAGCCAGGCCACGATGACCGGAATGGCACAGGCCGAACGGAAGAACACCGCCTCACCGGCAGGCACATGGGCCGACGTGGTCTTGATCATCGCTTGCATGACAATGAACACAAGAACCGAGCAGAGTTTGAAGATGATGCCACGCAGGGGTCGCATTGTGCCTCCTGGTGGCACCTCACCACTGTTGCCCAGGCACGGCAAGGCCGGAAATCACGGCTGGACTGCGGCGGCGGCTTGGGGTTCCATGGGCGAAAGGAGACTTGCCATGACCATTGCATCGCTGGCCGACCGGATTGACCAGGGCCGCGGGATCGCCCCCGCTGATCTGGTGCTGAAAGGCGCGCGGGTTTTCGATCTGATCACCGGTGATCTGGTGGACAGCGATGTGGCCATTTGCGGCGATACGATTGTCGGGGTGTTTGGTGACTATCACGGCAAGGTCGAACTGGATTTCACCGGCCGTATTCTGGTGCCCGGCTTCATCGACACCCATCTGCATATCGAAAGCAGCCTTGTCACGCCGTTCGAATTTGACCGCTGCGTCAGCCCCCATGGCGTGACGACTGCAATCGTGGACCCCCACGAAATTGCCAATGTCTGCGGCTTGGTGGGGATCAATTATTTCCTGGAAGCGTCCAGCCGCACCTTGATGGATATCCGGGTGCAGCTTTCGTCCTGCGTGCCCTCGTCCCATATGGAAACCACCGGTGCCATTCTGGAAGCGGCCGATATCGCCCCCCTGATGGACCATCCCCGCGTGATCGGACTGGCCGAGTTCATGAACTATCCCGGTGTGATCAACCGCGACCCCGGTTGCATGGCCAAGCTGGAGGCGTTCAAGGGCCGCCACATCGACGGCCATGCCCCCTTGCTGCGGGGCCGCGATCTGAATGCCTATATCGCCGCCGGGATCATGACCGAACATGAGGCGACCACGGCGGAAGAGGCATTGGAAAAGCTGCGCAAAGGGATGCGGGTTCTGGTGCGGGAAGGGTCGGTCAGCAAGGATCTGCACGCGCTGGCGCCGCTGCTGACGGAACGTTTCGCGCCTTACCTTTGCTTCTGCACTGATGACCGCAATCCCCTGGACATCGGCGAGCATGGGCATCTGGACTACATCATCCGCACCGCGATCAGCCTTGGGGCCTCGCCCTTGACCGCCTACCGGGTGGCGAGCCTTTCGGCAGCCGAGGCCTTCGGTTTGAAGGACCGCGGGTTGATCGCCCCGGGCAAGCGGGCGGATATCGTGGTGATCGACGCGCTGGAAAGCTGCCGGGTAGAGGCGGTTTTCACCGGCGGGGTCAGGATCAGCGCGGCGGCCTTTGCGGCGCGGGCCATCATCCCGCCGGTCGCGCGGCATTCGGTCAAGGCCCCCAAGGCCGAGGCGCATCATTTCCGCACGGGGGGCAACCGCACCGAGACGCCGGTCATCGGGATCATTCCGGGCAAGATCATCACAGAGCATCTGACCTATCAGATCGCCCCAGAAGACGGCGACAAGCGCCCGGACATCGCCCGGGACCTGGTCAAGATCGCGGTGTTGGAGCGGCACGGCAAGAATGGCAACCGGACCACGGGGTTCGTGAAGGGCTTTGGTTTGCAGCGCGGGGCCATTGGTTCGACCCTGTGCCACGACCATCATAACATCGCCTTGGTGGGCGCGGATTACGATGACATGGCTTTGGCGGCCAATCGGCTGCGCGAGATCGAGGGCGGGTTTGTCGTGGTCGAGGCGGGCCGGGTGCTGGCCGAGTTGGCGCTGCCGGTTGCGGGGCTGATGAGCCTGGAGCCGTTTGAGGTGGTGCGGCGCGATCTGGTGGCGCTGCGCGCTGCTGCCCGGTCGCTGGGGGTGACGTTGGAGGAGCCTTTCCTGCAGCTGGCCTTTCTGTGTCTTCCGGTCATCCCGCACCTGAAAATCACCGATCATGGCATGGTGGATGTGGACCGGTTCGAGATCATGCCCTGAGTTTACACGCGTGAAAAATCGATAAATACAGATATATTTCAATATGATAGGCAAAATCGGTAACCACATCTTAACGCTTTGACACGGGTTGCGTGGGCTTGAATGCGCGGCGCGCAGACGGCATGTTGCCCCAAAGGGAGATCATCGTGGTCAATACATCGGAAAGTCTGTTCGACCGGGGGATGAAGGTTCTGGTCGAAGGCGTCTCAAGCGCCTCACGCGGGCCGGCGACTTTTGGTGGGGCGCCGCGCTACATGAGCCATGGGGTGGGCTCGCGGCTCTATGATGTGGATGGGCGGGAATACATCGACTGGATGATGGCCTTTGGTGCGCTGCCTTTGGGGCATGGGCATCCCAAGGTCGTCGAAGTTCTGGCGCGTGAGGCGGCGCGGGGCACCCATTTCGCCACGGCGCTGGAGGTGGAGGTCGAACTGGCCGAGATGCTGGTGTCCATGCTGCCCCATGTCGAGAAAGTGCGCTTTGCCAATACCGGGACCGAGGCCTGCATGGCGGCGTTCCGGCTGGCGCGCGGCCATACCGGGCGGCGCAAGATCATCAAGTT
>JAYSWK010000098.1:0-5580 GCA_043718085.1 Rhodobacterales bacterium | reverse complement strand
CCGGGGCCATACTGGTCATCCAGCCGTCGCTGGATCACTATGGTCTGGTGGCTTTGTTCCCGCTGGGTTGCGCTTTTTCCTTTTCCTTTTACGAGATTCTGACCCAGGCCATGTCGAACCGGGTTCATCCGGTGACGATGCAGTTGCACACCTCGATTGCGGGCAGCGTGCTGTGTCTGCCGCTTTTGTGGCTGGCCAATGGCTCTGGTCTGGCCGAGTTCGACCCGGTGACACCTGATGCGTTGAACTGGCTATGGCTGTTCGGCGTGGGGTTCTGGGCGGCCATCAGCCATCTGTGCATGACCATTGCCATGAAATACGCCCCGGCCTCGACCCTGGCGCCCTTGCACTATCTGGAACTGCCCATGGCCGTGGTGCTGGGCTATGCGATCTGGGGCGATTTTCCCAATGCGCTGACCTTGGTTGGCATCGCGCTGATTGTCGGCTCGGGGCTTTACATCATTGCCCATGAACATCAGGCAGCCCAAAGGCATCCAATGCCGCCGCCATTGCCGACCGAGCCAATATGACAAGCATGGCCGCGGCGCTGAAGGACAGGTGCTGCACCGGGGCTGATACCTCGTTCGACGTGCCGATCATGCCATCGGGGGCAAAGCGCAGGTCCTGAAGCGGCCAGCGCAGGCCCTGGCTTTCGCCGGTGACCGGGCCCAGGGGGAACAGGGACAGCCGGGCACCCGGGGCCAGGCGCAGGGTCATGTCGCGCGAGGCCAGAAAGGCCACATCGCGGGTCCCCAGCAGAAAGCAGCGTTTCGCGGGGTGGCGGACCAGGCTGTTCAGAACCGCCAGCTCATGGTCCAGCCGGCCGCCCAGAAAGCCGATGCCCAGCACGAACGGCGCCTCAATGGACCGCAGCGCCTTGTCAAAGTCGGTGGTGATCTGTTCTGCAATCGGAAACAGGCGCCCGTGCAACCGCGTCCGTGCCTTGATCGAAATCGAATCGAGATCGCCGATTACCGCCTCGGGTTCGCAGCCAAAACGCAACAATCGGTCGGCCCCGCCATCCGCCGCCACGACGCGCGGCGCCCTCGCCTTGGCAAATTCCAACAATTTAAGTGAAAAACCGCCCGCTCCGGCCAGCGTTACCCCCGCAGTTGATTGGACAATGGCCTCATTCATGCAGATACTGTTCTTTCAATTGCGGCAATCCGCAGGTTCAAGCGACACAATCAATCCTTCAAATCACCCCGTTTTGTCCACGGATTAGAACAATCGGCCCCGCATGGTGACCCGGATCGAGTTTGGCAGAAGGCGAGCATCCGATGACCGGTGCAAGTAAGATTCTAACGGTGTCCTATGGAACCTTCTCCTGCACATTGGAGGGGTTTGACGATCCTTTCAACACGATGAAGGCGATTGCCGAGTATTTCCGCGATCTGGCTGCCGATGACCGCTATTTCGGGGCCGAACCGCCCACGCCCGACGCCGCCATGCTGCACAAGATCGCCGAGCGCGAGTTGCAGCGCCGGGTCGAGGCCAAAGTGGGTGAACATGGCGTGATCTTGCGCGCCGATGATGCCCCGCCGCCGAAAGTGACAATGCCGGCAAGTCAGCCCATGGCACAGCCGCCCCTGGCCGCAGCACCGGTTCTGGCCCCCACCGTGGCAACCGAGGTCGATGCCGGTCACGCGATGGAAAGTGCGGCGGCCCGGCTGTCGCGGCTGCGCGCGGCCCAAACCCAAATTCTGGGCCCCCGGTCCTTGACCGTTGCCGCCGCTGCCCCGGTCATGGGCGATATCAGCAGCCGCTTTGCCGATGTCGAAGCCTATGCCGAGGATCAGGACCTTGTTCCGGTCATGGCCCCAGTGGTCGAGCCGGTCCAATCCCTGGCATGGGCCGACGCCGCTGCCGTCGAAGCCGACGACAGCGTGATCGCCGCCTTGCCGCCGTCGGACGATGCGCCGATGGCCGACAGCCCCGCCCCGGCCGAACCCGTTCTGGCCAGCTTGCGCGAAACCCTGGCGGGCTTGATGAGCCAGGACGACCAATTGGTGGCCGACGTCGCCGAGGCCGACGCGGACTTTGCCGAGGCCGAAGACCTGTTGCCGGAAGAATACATTCTGCCGGAAGATGCGGCTGCATTTGAAGGCGCGTTTGAGGCGGCAGAGGTTGAAGCTGCGACCGATCTTGCGCCCGCCGTCCCCTTTGATGAACCGGCCGAAGGGATTGATCAATCCGATCTGGACGATCTGGCGGCATTGGATGCCCCTGTGGCGCTGGAGGATGACGCCGCCGAGGCCCCCGAGGCCGAAGAGATGATCGAAAGCCAGGATCAGGTTGACGATACTGCCTTTGATGTTGACGATGGCGACGCAGAAGGCGGCGACTTGGCCGATGGCGCCGAACTTGCGGACATCCTGCTTTCGCCCGATGCGCCCGTTGTGGCCGACAAGATCCAGCGCGCCCGCGCGCGGGTCATCAAGATCCGCCGCCTGGACAAGGCCGCCGCCGAACCCGCCCCGACGCTGAGCCCCGAGGCCGAGGCCGATCTGCAAAACACCCTGGCCGCCTTGGGCGCGATAGCGGCCCCGGTGGTTGCCGAAGCGCCGCGGGTCAGAACCGTGCGCCCGACGCGGGTCAGAACGGTCATTGCAAATCTGACACCCGCCAAACCCGCCGAGGAACCCAGGATCGACGTCGAGCCTGTGTCCGACACCATGCGCGCCGCCGTGAACGAGGTCATGGCCGAGCCCGAATCGCTGGCCGAGCCCGCTCCGGTGGCCGAACCGGCGGTCGCTGTCACGCCCCCGGCCGCGACCCTGGCCGAAAACCATGGCGACATGGTGCGCGGCGTGGCAGATGAAGCCGCTGTCGACCGCCTTATGGCCAAGACCAATACCGAACTGGAAGTGCCCGATGTCAAGCGCCGCCGCTCGGCCATTGCCCATCTGAAGGCAGCGGTTCTGGCAACGGTTGCAGACGGGCGGAACAATCCCAAGGCCAAGGCCGCGGTGGCCGAGGTCAAGATGAACCCCTATCGGCAGGATCTGGACCATGCCGTGCGCCCGGCAGGCACCTCCGGGTCGGGCGAACGTCCCGCACCCCTGGTTCTGGTCTCGGCCCAGCGCATCGACCGCAAGCGCGACGTGGCGGCGGACGCCAACCGTCCGGTGCCCCAGATCGTTGGTGGCTCGGATGTCGCCGCGCAACCGGCCCCGCAATCCAATGCCGGACCTTCCGTGCGGCCGCGTCGGCTTGGCGCGTCCGGCAGTCTGGCGCAAGCCGTATCCTCGCAGCTTGACGACGAGGATGAGGCCGAGACCCGGTCCAATATCTTCGCCGATGGCACAAGGCAAAGCTTTGCCGAATTCGCCGAAAGCCTGGGGGCGCGTTCGTTGACCGAATTGATCGAAGCGGCAGGTGCCTATTGCACCCTGGTGCTGCAACAGCCCAGCTTTACCCGGCCCCTGCTGTTCGAACAGATCTCGTCGATGCCCGACCCGTCGAAATCGTCGCGTGAGGACACGTTGCGCTACTTTGGCAAGCTGCTGCGCGACGGGCGGATCCAAAAGACCGCGCGCGGCCAGTTCGCCTTGGCGGAAACCTCGCCCATCCTGACCGAGGCAAAACGCATCGCGGGCTGAAGCGGTTTGCGGCACTGCCGCAAGCGCGCGCTACTGCCACAAGGCCCGTAGTCAGGCGGTGGGATCAGTCCCGCCGCCTGATCAATCTGGCGGATCATTCTGGCCCGGATCCTTTTGCCCGATGCCCAGAAACACCGATTTCAACGGCAGCATCCACAAAAAGCCCAAGCCCACGTAAATGGCCAGTTCGACCAGAACCGAGGGCCGTTCGATCAGACCGACCAAGGTCACCGCCGTCACGATATAGGCCGGAAGGCCCACAATCAGGACGAACAGGGCCAGACGGCGGCGGGTCTTGTAAGCCAATACCATGGGCCTAGTCCGCGAAAGGATCGGTGACAAGGATCGTGTCGTCACGCTCGGGGCTGGTGGACAACAGGGCCACCGGGCATTGGATCAACTCCTCGATCCGGCGGACATATTTGATCGCCGCCCCCGGCAATTGCGCCCAGGACCGCGCGCCTGCCGTTGTCTCGCTCCAGCCTTCCAGTTCCTCGTAGATCGGCTTGCAGCGCGCCTGTTGGTCGGCGGCGGTCGGCAGATAGTCCAAGAGCTTGCCGTCCAGATCATAACCGACGCAGATTTTCAGCGTCTTGAAGCCGTCCAGAACGTCCAGCTTGGTTAGGGCGATGCCGTTGACACCGCTGGTGGCACAGGTCTGGCGCACCAGAACCGCATCAAACCAGCCACAGCGGCGCTTGCGGCCCGTGACGGTGCCAAATTCGTGGCCCCGCGCACCCAGACGTTCGCCATCGTCATCCTTCAGTTCGGCCGGGAACGGGCCTTCGCCGACCCGCGTCGTATAGGCCTTGACGATGCCCAGCACGAAATCAATCGCCCCCGGTCCCAGTCCCGTTCCGGTGGCCGCCTGCCCCGCGATGACATTGGACGACGTCACAAAGGGATAGGTGCCAAAGTCGATGTCCAAAAGTGCGCCCTGCGCCCCTTCGAACAGGATACGCTTGCCCGCACGCCGCGCCTCGTTAAGCACTTTCCAGACCGGCTTGGCATAGGGCAGGACCTGCGGAGCTATGGCGCGCAATTGGTCCAGCAGGCTTTCGCGGTCGATGGGTTCGATGCCCAGACCCCGGCGCAGCGCGTCATGGTGGCCCATCAGGCGGTCGACCCGCGCCTCCAGCGTGGCCTGGTCGGCGAGGTCAGCCACGCGAATGGCGCGGCGGCCCACCTTGTCCTCATAGGCCGGGCCGATGCCGCGCCCGGTGGTGCCGATCCTGGCCATGCCCACGGCACCTTCGCGCGCCCGGTCCAACTCGCCATGCACCGGCAGGATCAGCGGGGCGTTTTCGGCGATCATCAGGTTGTCGGGCGATATTTCGACGCCCTGGCCGCGCAGCTTGTCGATCTCGACGATCAGATGCCAGGGGTCCAGCACCACGCCATTGCCGATGACGGAAAGCTTGCCGCCCCGCACGATGCCACTGGGCAGCAGGGAAAGCTTGTAGACCTTGCCATCAATGACCAGCGTGTGCCCGGCATTGTGGCCGCCTTGAAAGCGCGCGACGATATCGGCGCGTTCGGACAGCCAATCGACGATCTTGCCCTTGCCCTCGTCGCCCCATTGCGCGCCGACCACCACCACATTCGCCATGCCCGGACCTTTCCGCGTTCAAACCCGCGACCGTATAGACGCAACGCGCCCCAAACGAAACCTCGAATTGCAAGCGGATCAATCTGCCGCAGCCTGCCCGGTGCCCAAGGGGGCCGGATTGCCGGGCAACCGTTCCAGCCGTTCGGCCACCAGGGCCTGCATCCGCCACAGATAGCGGTCGTGGATGCCCATGTCCTGCAAATGCTGGACCGTATTGCACAAATACTCGGCCATGGACCCCCACATGCCCACAGCCAGGGCAAGCCGGTCGGCCACCTCGGCGTCGCACAAGCCACCGCTATAGCCGACATAGTCCCTGGCCGTGACAAAGGCGATGGCGCGCACCTCGCCCTGCGGGGTCTGGGCGCA
>JAYSWK010000097.1:0-5583 GCA_043718085.1 Rhodobacterales bacterium | reverse complement strand
CCTGCCTCGGGCAAATCAGCTGTCGCCCGCGCGTTGTCCGGTGCCACAGGCTGGCCAATCCTGACGCTCGACACCATCAAGAACCCGTTCCTCAGCATTCTCCCCTCCGGCGACCGCCTGTTCAATCGCACACTTGGTCGCGCCAGCTATGCTGCGATTTTTGATTTGATCGCCGATGCTCCTGCCAACAGCACCTTCATCATTGACGCTTGGTTCGGCTTTCAGCCTATGGACGTTTTGGCTGATCACACCGCCCGTGCAGGTCTGACCGAAATCTCGGAAGTTTGGTGCCACGCTCCGGCCGAAATCGTCGGGCAAAGATATGGCGACCGGCTAGGCCGGCGCCTGACCGGACATCCGGGTGCGGACTACATCCCCGAGCTTGTAACTCTGGCACACCACGCGGCGCCGACAGGCTTGGCGCCGAGCTTTGATGTTGAGACAACGGTTCCACTTGATCTGAAATCGCTACTTAAATGGCTAAACAGATAAGTGGACTGCCGCCGGCAGTTTTGGGCAGCATTCTTATCGGAACTGTCAGATCAAGACCGGCTTGAGCCAGCTGTTTGGTCCCAGAGTTTGATGGTACGATCCTTTCTCAGGAATTGAAGGAAGCAACATGGGACAAGTTCGTCACGGAAGCGCCACGACCACGCACGCACTCAGAGCAGCAATACAGCGATCGCAAGCTTCGCTGGCGCAGTTGAGCCGGGAATTGGGGATCAACCCCAAGACGTTGGCGAAGTGGCGGAAGCGGGCGACAGTTGAGGATACGAAGACCGGGCATAGAGATTTTGCTCTGCAATCTTTACTCCCGCGCGAAACGCGGCCGGAGGGGATTGATTCAAAATTCGAACGCCACTTCCAGACGTCTCGGCAATTTCGATTCGGAAAAGGCCTGCAGCCTCGTCTTGGCCGCCCGGGCTGATGGCCCACGCTTGGCCAGCCGGGAAGGGGCCTGAACCGATGCTGTCTTCGCTTTGTAGCTCACCCGCGATGCGTCGTCGATGCAGACATGCACAAACTCCCATCCCACGCCCCGGCTGTTGCTCTGGCCGGCCCGGTCCCCGGTGATCCAATGTCCAACTCGTTCAAAACGCCCAAGCTTCTTGATGTCGAGATGGATGAGCCCGCCTGGCTCCTTGTAGTCGTAGCGCAGGACAGGCTCGGGCGGGACGAGGTCGCGCAGCCGTGACAGGCCCGCGCGCTTCAGAACCCGGCTGACCGTGGCCGGCGAAACCCCGGTCAGCTCTGCAATGTGCCGCCCGCAGAGGCGCTGGCGGCGCTGCGTGATGATACGCTCCGCCAGCACCTCTGTGGTCTGGGTCGGGATCAGCTTTGGCCGCGAGGAACGGTCTTGCATCGCCTCCCGACCTTCCGTCCTGAACCGCGCGGTCCAGCGCCGCACGATCTTGGCGGACACACCGAACTCCCGCGCCGCCCGAGCCTTGGACAGAGACCCGGAAAGCACGGACCGCGCCATCTCCTCTCGACGAACAGGCGTGAGACGGGCATTGCTGTGAATGTTCATTCGGGGCGCTCCTGAAGGCGGGATGTGTGCTAACTCCAGCCTCCCCGATCCGCACCGAATGGACAACCTGCTGAAAGCTCACATCTAGCTGTCGCCCCGACCAGCGGTCCGGGCCAGCCGCCCCATCCCCCGACGCGCCAAATCGGCGGGCCTGGGGGGCAAACCGTTCAGCCGACCGGGCGCAAAATCGGTGGGGCTTTGGGCAACCGTTCAGGCGACCGGGCGCTGATGGCACCGCGCGACCCGGACGCATTGCTCAATAACCCCCAACCTGCACCCCCCCCCGGATCACCGCTGCCCGACATGGCTGCCCGACATGGCCGCCCGTCATGGTTGGGTGTCATGGCGGGCCCCGGCGCGCCCCGTCAGCCCCAAGCCCGCCGCCCAGCAGATCCTCGACAAAAAGGGCCGCGAACTGGGCGCGGCTGGAGGTGTCCGACTTGGCATAGATGCCCGAAAGCTGCGCCCGGACCGTGCCCGTCGCGGCGTGGCGCAGGGCGGCGATTTCGGGCACATCCAGCCCTTTCAGCGCCAGATAGGCCACATCGCGCTCGGCCGGGGTCAGGTGCCAGGCGGCGAATTGTTCGGCGATGACGCGCTCCATCTGGCCCGCGGCCACCGACAGGGCCTTGTCCTGCAGATCCTGATGCGCCATGGCGCGGCGCAACTCCAGCGCGCCCAGCCCCAGACCCAGGATCAGTGCCAGCGTCACCAGCCCTTCCAGCCATTGCTGCCAACCCAGGCCGCTTTCGGCCATTTCGCCCAAAGTATCGGTCACGAAAAAGACCGCCGCCGCCGTCTGGATAAGCAGGACCAGCGCCAGCACCACCGGCCTGCCGCCACGCTGGGACCTGGCCCTTTGTTCCACATCGCCCATCGTTCCGCCCCGCTTCTAAAGCGGGATGAGTTTGCATGGAATCGAAAAACGCTGCCTCTCGCATTCGCTCGAACGCGCATTTCGATGAGGCTGTTTCCATGAAACCTCATCCCGCTCTAATCGTCACGCCGCCCGTCCCCGAACAGCATGGGCGTCACCAGGTTCCGCCGCATGGCGACACATTCGACCAGCACGCCCGCCACATGCAGGCTTATCAGCAATAGCAAAAGGTTCGCCATGGCCTCGTGCACCGTCTTGACCAGCCGGCCACCGCCTTCGCCCGCCGCGCCACCCTCGCCCGCTTGACCGCTGCCCAGGTCCGACCAGTCGTTGGAATTGACCGCCGCCTCGCGGTCGGCCGTGGCAAGGGGATTGGGCCCCGACATGGCGATCCCGGTGCCAATCAGCACGGCCAGCGCCGCCCAAAGCGCATAGACCATCAGGGCCCCGGCCGGGTTGTGCGAGGCATGGGCCTTGGGCCGCCCCCCAAGCACATCGCGCAGATGTGCCATGGCCTGGCGCGGATCGGGCGGAAAGGCCCGGAACCGGGCCGCGGGCGAGCCCACCAGACCCCAGATCATGCGCAGGCCCAGAAGGCCAAGCCCGACCCAGCCGAACCAGACATGGGCCGCACTGCCGCCCCTTGTCAGCGCCTCATTGGCCAGAACCACGACGGCGATGCCCCAATGGCTGACCCTGACGACAAGGTCCCACAAAGACGGGGGCTTGGAAGACGGGGGGCTTGCGCCCCCCAGATCCGCTTGGCGCATCTCAGTCCTCGCTCGCCTTGATTTCGGTGATCAGCCCGCTGGTCGGATCGACCGAGACATCCCAGGCCTTGGACGTAGCGGTTTCGGTGCAGATCGCCTCGACCTTGCCACCCTCGGCCTCAAGTGCGGTGACAACGCAACCCGCCGTTTCCAGCGCCGCCTTCACCGCATCGGCACCCGTGCCAACATTGTCGCCCACCACGGGCATGGCCATTGCACCGATGGGTGCCAGGATCAGGGCCAGGATCATTGCTGCAGAACGCTTCATGGTACTTCCTTTCAGGGTCCTTGCCCGTCCGAAGGACCGGGGCAAAGTCGTTGTCTTGGATGCCGGGTTTTGGCGTGTCGCCGCCCCGGTCAGCCTGACTTGGCGCAGATGCCGACCCTTTGATATGGGCCCAAAGTGGCGTTTTGCCCGCATAAGCATTTGCTTAGGCCCGGCTTTGACCCCCCGCACTGCCGCCCGCGCGCCATTCGCCCTTGCACGCGCGGCCCCGGCGCATGATATGTCGTGCAGTCTGAAGGAGCAGGATCATGTCACTTCCCGTCAAGGAACAGGCCACCTACTGGGGCATCGGGCTTGCGCTGTTCTTTCTGGCCTTGTGGTTTCTGGGCGCCCAGATGCTGCCCTTTCTGGTCGGGGGCGCCGTCGCCTATTTCCTTGACCCGCTGGCCGATCGGTTGGAGGCGCTGGGCCTTGGCCGTGTGACCGCGACGACCATCATCACCCTTGCAGCGGCCGTCATCATCACCCTTCTGGTCTTGGCGATCATCCCGCTCCTGATCCAGCAGCTTACCGCCCTGATCAACGCCGCCCCCGCCATTTCGGCACGGCTCGAGGGGTTCCTGCGCGAAGCCTTCCCCGACATGGCCGACACCACGACCGTGATCCGCGAATCGCTGGCCAAGATCGCATCGGCCATTCAGGACCGGGGCGGCGCCCTGGCGCAGGGGCTTTTGTCCTCGGTGCTCAGCGTCGTCTCCTGGGTGCTGTTCATCCTGATCGTCCCGGTCGTCGCCTTCTATCTGCTCATGGACTGGGACCATCTGGTCGCCCGCATCGACGAACTTCTGCCCCGCGACCATGCCCCCACCATCCGCCGCCTGGCGGGCGAGATTGACACCGTTCTGGCCGGCTTCGTGCGCGGCCAGTTGTCGGTCTGTTTGGCGATGGGGATCTACTATGGGGCGGCGCTGATGCTGGCGGGGCTGCAGTTTGGTCTGATCATCGGCGCCATTGCCGGGGCCATCACCGTGATCCCCTATATCGGCGCCCTGATCGGCGGGGCCCTGGCCATTGGCCTGGCGCTTTACCAATTCTGGGGCAATTGGCTGCATATCGGCGTCATCGGGGCGATCTTCGCCGTCGGCCAGTTTCTGGAGGGCAATGTCATTACCCCGCGCCTGGTCGGCAAATCGGTCGGCCTGCATCCGGTCTGGCTGATGCTGGCCCTGTCAATCTTTGGCGCGATCTTCGGCTTTGTCGGCCTGCTGGTTGCCGTGCCGATCGCTGCCGCTTTGGGCGTTCTGACCCGCTTTGGCATCACCCAATACCGCGTGAGCCCGCTTTACCGGGGGCACGAGGGGGCGGGCGATGACGGCACTCTGGAATGACCGGGCGCAAACCGTGACCGGACGTCCAACATGACGGGCCAACTTGCCTTTGACCTGCCCGCAGCCCAGGCCTTCCGGCGCGAAGATTTCTTTGCCTCGCCCGCCAATGCCCCGGCCCTGGCCGCCGTGACCGATCCCGCCAACCGTCGCCTTCTGCTTTTGGGTCCCCATGGCGCGGGCAAGACCCACCTGGCCCACATTTGGGCCGCAGCGACCGGGGCGCGTCCCCTCGACCTGGCCGATCTGGCCGCAGCCCTGCCTGACCTTGCCCCCGACGCCGCCATCGTGATCGACAATGCCGATGGCCCCGGGCGCAACGAGGCGGACCTTTTTCACCTTTACAACCTGCTTGCGCCCACGGGCCACCTTCTGTTGACCGCCACCACCCCGCCGCGCGACTGGGGCCTGACCCTGCCCGACCTTTTCAGCCGGCTGCAAACCATGACCCAGCTGCGCCTTGATCCGCCCGATGATGCGCTGCTGTCCGCCGTGCTGATCAAGCTTTTCGCCGACCGCCAGATCACCGTGCCGCCCAACCTGATCCCCTATCTGATCACCAGGATGGAGCGGTCCATCGCCGCCGCCCGCACCCTTGTGGCCGAACTGGATGCCGCAGCCCTCGCCGCAGCCCGCCCCATCACCCGCGCCCTTGCCGCCGAGGTGCTGGATACCCAAACCAGCCTGCCCTTCGATTAGAGCGGGATGAGGTTTCATGGAAACAAACTCATCGAAATGCGCGTTCGAGCGAATGCGAGAGGCAGCGTTTTTCGATTCCATGCAAACTCATCCCG
>JAYSWK010000096.1:0-5587 GCA_043718085.1 Rhodobacterales bacterium | reverse complement strand
TTCGGGCAGGGCGGTGAAGCGCGGCGCGCGGTCAAGTGCGATGTTCAGCTTGCCCGAGGAGCCGCGGATCTTGAACTTCTTGACCCGGTTGACGAAATCGCCGGGCAGTTCCTTTTCCTGAACATGTTTCAGAAAGGTGCGTTTGACATCCATATTGGACACGACACGCTTGCCCAGAACCTCGTCGCCGTTGGTCAGCACCACGCCAGTGGCGCGGCCATTCCTGATCAGGATCTGTTCGACCCCGTGACTCAGCCGCACCTCGCCGCCCTTTTCAAGCAGGCTGGCGGTCAGGGCCTTGGTGATCGACCCCATGCCACCACGGGCAAAGCCCCAGGCGCCGACATTGCCGTCCACATCGCCCATCGCGTGGTGCAAAAGGACATAGGCCGTGCCGGGTGACATGGGGCCCAACGCCGTGCCGATGATCGAGGCCACGGCCTGATAGGCCTTGATCACCGGGTTCTCGAAATACTCGTCCAGGTAATCGCTGATCGACATGGTCCAGAAGCGGATCATGTCATACATGGCCGCTTCGGACAGGCCGAACATCTGCTTGCCAAGCCAGGCCAGTTCCGCCAGATCGCGCGGCCGAAAGCTGGACGGATCGGGCGGCGTGCGCATCAGCATGGGGCGGATAAAGCGGCAATGGCGCAGCACGTCGCGGGCATAGCGGTCATAGGCCTCGGCGTCGCGTTTGGAGTGGCGGGCAAATTCGCGGCGGTTGGCATCGTGATCGCGGTGCATCCCCAGATAATCGCCGCCCTCGGTAAAGACGGCGCCGCCTTCGTAGGGGATCACTTGCAACCCGTGGCGCGGCAGTTCCAGATCGCGCATGATCTCGGGCCGGAACAGGCTGGAGACATAGGAGCAGTTGGAATAGGTGAAACCGGGATGCAGCGATCGGCTGACGGCGGCGCCGCCCACCCAATCGTTTTTCTCGACCACGCAGACCTTTAGCCCGGCGCGGGCCAGATAGCAGGCCGTCACCAGCCCGTTGTGCCCCGCCCCGATGATGACGGCGTCATAGATCACCTCAGCCTCCGATCGCGGGCTTGGGGGAGGTTTCACGCTCCAACTGTTCTAGCGTCAGGTCCACCGCTGTTTCGACCGCTTTCAGCGTATCGGTCAGGCAGGACGGGTCAAGCCCATGCGCCTCGCACATGAACCAGGGCTCTCGGCTGTCGGGTTCGACGATGATGCCCAGGTCGTGCAGGTGATGGGCCATGGTGTCATAAAAGCTGTAATCGCTGGTCTTCCAGGCGCGGTAGTTGTCGGGGGCCTTTTCGGCAAAGAACAGGCCGAACATCGACGGGTGGCCCGTATAGGAATGGACGATGCCGCGGGCGTTCAGGATCCTGGATATGCCGGACATCAGATTGGTGCCATGCTGTGCCAGGGTTTCCAGGGCAGGGGTCTCGTCCAGGATGCGCAGGGTTTCCTCGGCGGCGGCAAGGGAAACGGAATGGGCGGTATAGGTGCCGCCATGCGACGCGCCGCCATAGCGAAAGGTGCGCATCACCTCTTCGCGCCCGGCCACCACGGAAATCGGATAGCCATTGGCCACGGCCTTGGCAAAGGTCGTGATGTCCGGCACGACGCCCATGATACCCTGGATGCCTGACTTGCCGACGCGAAAGCCCGACTTCACCTCGTCGATGATCAGCATGACGCCGTATCTGGTGCACAGATCGCGGGCCAGACGGACATAGTCCACCGAAGCCATGATTGCGCAGCAATTGCCCTGAATGGGTTCGATCAGCATGGCGGCCAGCTTGGCGCCGTGCTTTTTGAACATGTCTTCCAGGCGCTGAAGGTCATTCATCGGGGTGATATGGGCAAGTTGCTTGACGGTTTGCGGGATGCCCTTGCCATAGGGCACCAGTTCGGGGTCGTCGTTCGACCCCAGATCCCATTCCTCCATATTGGACATCCACATGGCCGCATCAAAAAGGCCGTGATAGCCGCCCTCGACCAGTAGATAGCTGTCGCGCCCGGTGTGGGCGCGGGCCAGGCGCAGGGCGGCCATGACCGCCTCGGTGCCGGAGTTGGAAAAGCGGACCAGTTCGGCCGCGGGGACCATCTTGGCGATGCGGTCAGCGACGATCAGTTCGCGTTCGGTGGACAGGGCAAAGACACCGCCGACCTCCATCCCGTGACGGGCGGCGGCATCAACGCGGTCGTCGGCATAGCCCAGGATCGCGGGGCCATAGCCCAGGCGGTAATCGACGTAACTGTTGCCGTCGATATCCCTGGTGCGCCCACCCTTGCCGTGATGGACGTAAATCGTCCGGTCATCGCCCCAATAGCGGAAGGTCGACGACACGCCCAGGGGCAGCCGTTTGACGGCGCGCTGAAACTGGGCGTTGGATTTGGTCAGGTCGCGGGCCGGCAGTTCCGTCATAAGTCACCTTTGCCATGGGGGTGCATATGGGTCGCAAAATATTGACTGTCTTGTCAATCAAAATCACGCAAAGACGGGTTGTTTGCAAAATACCCCTGTTTTTTTCGCAGAAAATCCGCTTAGTGGGAGAGGATTTTCAAGGAACGGTTCATGACGGACGACACCAGGACCAAGGCCGATGCCCCGCCGCGCAAGAGGAGCCGCGAGACGCGGCGCCAGCAATTGATCGAATCGACGATCGAAACCCTGGCCCTGCGCGGCTATGCCAGCACGACGCTGACCGAGGTGGCGCGCACGGCGGGTCTGTCGCATGGACTGGTCAATTTCCACTTTGAATCCAAGGACAAGCTTTTGGCCGATACGCTGCAGTATCTGGCCGAGGAATATCGGGCGAACTGGCAGGCCTATCTGGAAAACGCGCCCCCAAGCCCGCAAGGGCAGCTGGATGCCATGATGCGCGCCGATCTTGACCCCGGGATTTGCAAGCCGTCACGGCTATCGGCCTGGCTGGCCTTTTGGGGCGAGGTGCAGGGACGGCCCCTGTATCAGGAACGCGCCAGCGCCAACGATGACCGCTATATCGCGCAGATCGAAAATATCTGCACCCGGTTGATGGCCGAGGGCGGCTATTCAGGCGATGTTCGTCTCGTGTCGCGCGTGTTGCGCCTGACCATGGAAGGGGTGTGGCTGGACATGATGACCATGTCCGGCCCCTATGATCTGGGCGAAAGCCAGACCACGATCTACACTTGTGCCGCCGCCTTCTTTCCGCGCCATTTCGGACCGGGGGGACTGCTTTAGAGCGGGATGAGGATTCATGGAAACAACCTCATCGAAATGCGCGTTCGAGCGAATGCGAGAGGCAGCGTTTTTCGATTCCATGCAAACTCATCCCGCTTTAGGCGCGCAATCTCAAGCCAAGGTCAGCGCGACCCCGGCGGTTTGCAGCATGACCGCGATGGGTTCAGGTGGGGTGGCATCGGTCACCAGACGGGCAAAGCGCGAAGGTTCGGCTATTCTGATCGGGGCGATGCGGTCGAATTTTTCAGCGTCGGCGCCGACGATCACGCTTTGGGTGCGGGCCATGACCATGCGGTTGAACTCGGCCTCGCGCAGGTCCTGCACCAGAAAGCCGGTTTCAGCATGGATCGCGGCCACCGACAGGATGGCAAGGTCGATCTGGAACTGGGCGACAAAGCTCATGGCTTCGGCGCCGAAGGCCCCGCCGTCATGGGCGCGCAGCTCGCCCCCGGCCATGAAGACGCGGTTGCTGTTGCGACCGGTCAGGGCATGGGCCACGGCCAAAGCGTTGGTGACGACCACAAGATCGCGGCGGTTCTGCAGGGCCTGGGCGACATAGGCCGAGGTCGATCCGATGTCGATGAACAGCGTCGCCCCATCGGGCACAAGCCGTGCCACGGCCCGCGCGATGCGGCGCTTGGCCTCGGGGTTGTGCTGCATGCGTTGGGCGAAAGAGGGCTCGGCCGCCCTTTCGCGCAGATGCACCCCGCCGTGCGTCTTGGTCACCAGACCGCGCGCGGCAAGTCGCGACAAGGCGCGGCGGACCGTCTCGCCCGACACGCCCAGATGGCGCGCCAAGGTGGCGGTGCGCCCCGAACCGGTCTGCGCGATCATGTCGAGGATGGTTTGTTCGTAATGCCCGTCCATGTGGAATTCCTGTGGAAACATGCGCCAAAATCGGTGGATTGACGGCAAGGATTCAACGAAATTCCACAAACTGCAACAAGATGTTTGACGAAACCGCCGCCACGCCCGAGATTTCGGCGACCAATGGGAAAGGGTTGTGCCATGACGCCGATTGACAGGGTGCGCGCGTTGCCGATCTGGCAGGGCAAGATTTCTGCCGAACCCTTGGGCGGCGGCATCACCAATGTGAACTTTGTCGTCCAGGACAGCACCGGAAAAGCGGTCGTGCGCATCGGTGACGACATTCCGGTCCATCAGATCATGCGGTTCAACGAACTGGCGGCCAGCCGGGCTGCCCATCTGGCCGGAGTCTCGCCCCGCGTGCTGCACCACGAGCCGGGGGTTCTGGTTATCGAATTCATCGAAGCGCGCACGCTGACGGCCGAAGACATGCGTCAGGATGCCATGCTGGATCAGGCGCTGGACCTGGTGGCCCGGGCGCACCGCGCGATCCCGCAATTCCTGCGCGGTCCGGTGCAGATCTTTTGGGTCTTTCATGTTCTGCGTGACTATGCGGGCACGCTGTCGGACGCCGCCAGCCCCCATGTGCCGCACCTGCCGGGTCTGTTGCGCGAAGCGGCCCAACTGGAAGCCGCCATCGGCCCTGTCGATCTGGTTTTCGGCCACAACGACCTTCTGCCCGCCAATTTCCTGCATGATGGCCACAGGCTGTGGCTGATCGACTGGGATTACGCGGGCTTCAACTCGCCCTTGTTCGATCTGGGCGGTCTGGCTGCCAACAACGGCCTGTCGGTGGCCCAGGAGGGTGACCTGTTGACCCGCTATTTCGGCAGCCCCCCCGACGCGGCACTTTGGCGCAAATACCGCGCGATGAAGGCGGCGGCGGCGTTGCGTGAAACCCTGTGGTCCATGGTGTCGGAAGTGCATTCCGAACTGGATTTCGACTTTGCCGCCTATACCGCCACCAATCTTGTCACCTATCGCGCGTCGTTTGACGCATTCCAGCAAAGCTGAGGCCCCCATGACCGACCTTCCCACCACCGCCCGCGCCGTCATCATTGGCGGCGGCATCATCGGCTGTTCCGTCGCTTATCACCTGGGCAAGCTGGGCTGGACCGATACGGTCCTTTTGGAACGCAAAAAGCTGACCTCGGGCACGACGTTTCATGCGGCGGGGCTGGTGGGCCAGTTGCGCACCAATGCCAATATCACCCAGCTTCTGGGCTATTCGGTCGATCTTTACAAAAGGCTGGAGGCCGAGACGGGCCTGCAAACCGGCTGGAAGATGAACGGCGGCCTGCGTCTGGCTTGCAACGAGCAGCGTTGGACCGAGGTCAAGCGTCAGGCCACAACGGCACATTCCTTCGGGCTGGAGATGCATCTTCTGACCCCGCAAGAGGCGCAGGATCTGTGGCCCCTGATGACAATAGACGATCTGGTGGGGGCCGCTTACCTTCCGACCGACGGGCAGGCCAACCCGTCCGACATCACCCAGTCGCTGGCGCGCGGGGCGCG
>JAYSWK010000095.1:0-2230 GCA_043718085.1 Rhodobacterales bacterium | reverse complement strand
GCCCATGCCCGCGCCACGCTGGCCGACTGGCGCATGGACTACAACGTCGACCGCCCCCATTCGAGTATCGGCTGGCAGACCCCAAATGAATACGCCGCCACCTTCGCCCCGAAACGGGGTCTGACGCTCCGCCCCATGACCAGCTCCGCGCCAGCCCCCGTTGCACAACCCGCTCATAAGGGCCAAACTGAAACCCGGAGTCTCGCTCAAGTTGGATAGAACTTGGGGGCAGGTCAGAGCGTACTTTCGGCAGTCTGGACCTCGGCGACCTCCCCTCTCCTGGTTTGCTGGCAAACCACTGCCGGGGCACCGGATGTGGAAGTGGCCGATCGGATAGGCCTTGAACTTCTTTTTCGGGGCCGCGTCGCCTGCCGGTCCACCGTCAGGCCCTCTGCCGCACGTTCGCAGGATCCCATGCGGGTTCGGCCAGCAGGGTCAGCTTGCGGCGCTCGCCCAACACGACCACTTCCAGCCCTTCGGTCAAGCCGGGTTGGACATAGGCGAAGGTCAGGCTTTTGCCCGTCGCATGACCAAACCCGCCCGAGGTGCAGACGCCGACGACGTGGTCGCCCTGCATCACCGCCTCGCCGCCCCAGATATCGCAGTCGGTGGCGGCAATCTCGCCATAGACCAGCGTTGTTGATACGCCTGCCGCGCGCACCGTCTGGGTCGCGGATCGGCCGCGAAAGTCGCCCTTGTCGGAGACGTAGAACCGGGTGCAATCGGCCTCGATCAGGGTGATTTCGTTGGTCAGTTCCGACCCGTAACCGCGATAGCCCTTTTCGATCCGCAGGGAATTGACCGCCTGTACGCCGAAATCGGCGATGCCGTGGGATTGGCCAGCCGCCCAGATCGCCGCGTAAAGCCTGGCCAGGTCCGCCATCGGCGTATGGATTTCCCAGCCAAGTTCACCGACATAGGTCACCCGCAAGGCGCGCACAGGGATACCGGCCAGGGTGATTTCCTGCGCCGACAGCCAGCGAAAGCCCGCGTTCGACATATCGGTGTCGGTCAGTCCGGCCAGCACCTCGCGCGATTTCGGACCGGCGACGACTAGCATGCCGAAGGTGTCGGTGACATTGGTGATCGTCACGTCAGGACCGTCGGCGAGGGTCAGATCATCGCGCGCCTGCACTTCGGCCCCCGCGCCGGTCAACAGGTAAAACCGGTTAGGCCGCAAACGGGTGATCGTCCATTCCCCCAGGATCCGGCCGTTGTCCGACAGCACCTGCGTTAGCCCGATGCCGCCCAGTTTTTTCGGCAGGCGATTGGTGGTCAGCCGATCCAAAAGCGCCTCGGCCCCCGGTCCGGTCACATCGAATTTGGCAAAACTGGACAGGTCCATGATGCCGACCCGCTCGCGCACGGCCATGGCTTCGGCGGCGACCAGATCAAAGGTGTTGGTGCGGCGGAACTGCAGCTTTTCGACGAATCCCGCGGGCGCGAAATACTTTGGCCTTTCCCAGCCCTGCACCTCGGTCATCACTGCGCCCTTGGCCTTCAGCAGGTCGAAAAGTGGCGTCACGCGCGCCGGGCGACCGGCCTGAACCTCGCGCCCCGGCAGGGGGGTTTCGAACATGTTGTGATAGTCGTCAAAGCTTTTGGCGCGGGTGTAATCCTGATTGGCATAGGCGCCGAAACGGCGCGGATCGACAGCGCCCATGTTGATCTCGGCGGCGCCGTGGATCATCCACTGCGCCAGAAATTTGCCGCAGCCCGCACCCTGGGCGATGCCAATGGACGATCCGCAACATTGCCATGCGTTCGGCACCCCCGGCATCGGACCGGTCAGCGGGTTGCCGTCGGGCGTGTGCGGGATAGCGCCGTTGATGATGCGCTTGATGCCGGCATTGGCAAAGATCGGCATGCGGTCCAGCGCCTTTTCCAGCCAGGGCGCGATGCGGTCCAGATCGCCCTCGAACAGCTCATTCTCGCTGGACCAGTCGGGACAGCCGCCCCGCGCGGCCCAAGCCTCGCGCGCGCCGATGTGCTCATAGATGCCGACAAGGCCCGCATTCTGTTCCTGCCGGTAATAGCCCGCCGTTTGCGGGTCGCGCATCACCGGCAACTCGACTGGGCTGTCCTTGAATTCGGCCAGGGGTTCAGTCACCAGATACTGGTGTTCCATATTGGTGATCGGCGTGTCGACGCCCAGCCATTTGCCGACCTCGCGCGCATAGCAGCCCGCCGCGTTGACGACATGTTCGCAGGTGACCGCGCCCTTTTCCAT
>JAYSWK010000094.1:0-2230 GCA_043718085.1 Rhodobacterales bacterium | reverse complement strand
GGGACGATCTCGCGAAAGGTTTGCTTGCCATACATCATCGAGCCGTCCGGCCCCGCCATGCCGTAGAAATGTTCACCGCCCACGCGAAAATCCATGCGCGAGACGTAGCCGTCGGGATTGCCGGGCGACAGCCATTTGGCCTGATGGGCCGGGTTGGTATGCACCTCCCACATCAGGGCGACCGGGGCCTTGAAGATGCGCGAGACTGTCAGGGGCTTAGTGGTCATGGTGTGGTTCCTTTGCGTTGGAGTTGATCAAGATAGGCGGCAAGTCGGTCCATGTCGCGTTCGGTGACGGCGCGGAAATGGGCCATGAAATCATCAAGTTCACCAAGCGGCGCAACCTTCAGCCGGCAAGGCCGGGTCTGGGCTAGCCGCCCGCGCGAAACAAGGCCCGCCTTCTCCAGCACCTTGATGTGCTTGGAAATCGCGGGCTGGCTCAGCGCGAAGGGCGCGCCAAGCTCGTTCACCGTCGCCTCCCCTGCGGCCAGCCGCAAAAGCATCGCCCGACGGGTCGGATCGGCCAGGGCGGCAAGGGTGAGGGAAAGCAGATCGGTCATTGTATTTCCATATAGCTATATAACTAGATGGAAATATACTGAGTCGCGCACCTTGTCTAGACCATGACGCAGTGTCGCGGGTGACAAGCCGGGTGCCACAGGGCAGGATGGACCAAACGGAGGAACCCGATGCCCTACCCTGCCCTCTTGTCGCCGATCACCCTTGGCGGTGTGGTGCTGAAAAACCGCGTTATGATGGGCTCGATGCATACCGGGCTGGAGGAGACCGGCGATTGGGCGCGGGTCGCGCGGTTTTATGCGACGCGGGCGCGGGGCGGTGTCGGGCTGATGGTGACGGGGGGCATGGCGCCAAATCGCGAGGGCGGGGTCTTTCCGGGGGCGGCGGGGCTTTACACGGCCGCCGACATCGCCAATCACCGGCTGGTCACCGGGGCCGTTCATGCCGATGGCGGGCGGATTGCCATGCAGATCCTGCATGCCGGGCGCTATGCCTATGGCCGCGATTGCGTCAGCGCCTCGGCCCTCAAATCCCCGATCTCGCCCTTTGTGCCGCGGGCGCTGGACGAGGCGGGTATCGAGCGGCAGATCGCGGATATGGTGACTGCCGCGCTGCGGGCGCAGGAGGCGGGCTATGACGGGGTCGAGGTCATGGGGTCCGAAGGCTATTTCCTGAACCAGTTTCTGGTGACCCGCGTGAACCAGCGGCAGGATCGCTGGGGCGGTGTTTACGAAAACCGGATGCGTCTGCCGGTCGAGGTGGTGCGTCGGGTGCGGGAAGCGGTTGGGCCTGATTTCATCCTGATCTACCGAATCTCGCTGATCGATCTGGTGCCGGATGGGTCTAGCTGGGAAGAGGTGGCGCTGCTGGCGCGGGCCATTCAGGCGGCGGGCGCCTCGGTGCTAAACTCGGGCATCGGCTGGCACGAGGCGCGGGTGCCCACGATTGCCACTTCGGTGCCGCGCGCCGGTTTTGCCTGGCTGACGGCACGGCTGCGCGGCGAGGTGACGATGCCGGTCATCGCGTCGAACCGGATCAACACGCCCGAGGTGGCCGAGGCGATCGTGGCGGGCGGTCAGGCCGACATGGTCTCGATGGCGCGGCCCTTTCTGGCGGACCCGGATTTTGTGGCCAAGGCGGCCGCCGGGCGGGCGGCCGAAATTGCCCCCTGCATCGCCTGCAATCAGGCCTGTCTGGATCATACCTTTTCGGGCAAATTGACCTCTTGTCTGGTCAATCCGGCGGCCTGTCACGAGGCCGAGTTCGACCCTCCCCGGACCCCGCCGAGGCGCGTGGCGGTTGTGGGGGCGGGCCCGGCGGGGCTGGCGGCCGCGATCACCGCAGCGGGGCGCGGGCATTCCGTCGTGCTGTTCGAAAAGGCCGAAATTGGCGGCCAGTTGAACCTTGCCCGTCTGGTGCCGGGCAAGGAAGAGTTCGACGGGTTGGTGACCTGGTTTGGCGCGATGCTGGACCGTTCGGGCGTCGAGGTGCGCCGACAGGTCGCGACGGCCAGCGATCTTGCAGGCTTTGACGCGGTGGTCGTGGCGACGGGGGTGCGCCCGCGCGATCCGGGGATTGCCGGACAGGAGCGCGCCTTGTCCTATGCCGAGGTGTTGAAAGGCGCGCCGGTCGGGCCACGGGTGGCGGTGATCGGCGCGGGGGGGATCGGCTTTGATGTGGCCGAATATCTGACCCAGAACGGCGACAGCGCC
>JAYSWK010000093.1:0-5609 GCA_043718085.1 Rhodobacterales bacterium | reverse complement strand
CTTCACCTGGGGCGACTATGACGGGGCCGCGCTGAAACTGCGCCAGAACAAGACCGGCACGGCGTTGAAATTACCCTGCACCCCGAATCTCAGCGCGGCACTTGACGCGGCCAAGGCGGCTCTGCCCGCAACTCCGATTGCGGCTAGGCCTATCCTGATCACCCGTGAAGGCGGGCCGATGAGTTATCGCTACATCGCGGACATCATGCTCAAGGAACGCAAGCGGCTCGGGCTGG
This sequence comes from Rhodobacterales bacterium, assembly GCA_043718085.1. Taxonomy (GTDB): domain Bacteria; phylum Pseudomonadota; class Alphaproteobacteria; order Rhodobacterales; family Rhodobacteraceae; genus Stagnihabitans. Next base: position 5,373 of record JAYSWK010000093.1, on the reverse strand, counting down.
AAGCATTCGACCTGCATGCCATGCGATATCGCGGGATCATGGAACTGGCCTGGGCAGACTGCGACGATGAAGAGATCGCGGCCTACAGCGGCCACAAGACTACAGCGATGGTCAAGAAATACGCGGGTGAGGCGCGCCAAGTCATGCGCGCCCGTTCAGCAGCTGCCAAACGCAACTGATTGAACAGAACAAGAACGGAACTCGAACTGATACATGAGGTGATACAGCTATGAACGTCGCAGCATCTAACCCATTGAAATCCTTGGAGGCGGGTATCGGAATCGAACCGATCTTCACGGATTTGCAATCCGCTGCGTAACCTCTCCGCCAACCCGCCGTCCGTGAGGTTCCTGACGCTTAGCGAAGCCACGGATCAGATGCAAGTGCGGGCTTGCATTTAACCCTATGTCCCACGGGCCAAAAGGGGAAGGAATGCGACTTTCCCATCGGTAACGTCGGGTGACGCTGCCGGGCGGCAAAAGCCTTGATCCGGCAAAGTCCACGCTTTCGGGGCCTGTCGAGCGGCCCGATGCGGCCTTGGCCGCCGCGCCCGTCACGGATACGGGCCGGGCCGTCTTGGCCGCCATTGGGCTTGATCGGTGCGATTCATGGGGCAGGTGCGCCTGAATTTGGGACCTAACGGCCGAAACCGGCCGGCATGCGCTTGTCAGAAGGGGGCGTGCCCGATACTTGCGAACAGATATGTCAGAGGAGCGGACATGCGCGGGTTTGTGCTGGTGGTCATGATTGCCCTGCTTCCGTCGCTGGCTGCGGCCGAGCAGGTCATTGTTTTTGCGGCCTCCAGCCTGAAGCCGGCCTTGGAGCCGGTGGCGCAGGAATGGGCGGCGCAGTCGGGGAATACGGTGAAGATTTCCTTTGGCAGCAGTGCCGCATTGGCCCAGCAGATCGAAGCAGGCGCCCCGGCGGATGTGTTCTTGTCGGCGGCGCCCAAATGGGTCGACTACCTACAGGTAAGGCACCTTGTCGATCCCGCGTCGCGCGTGGATTTGTGGGGCAATTCCTTGAGCCTGATCGCGCATGACATGCAGGCGCTGCCCATTGTCCTGGAACCGGGGGTTGATCTGGCTGGTGTGATTGGCACGGACAGGCTGGCCATGGCCTTGGTTGAATCGGTGCCCGTCGGTGAATACGGAAAGGCCGCCTTGCAAAACCTGGGTTTGTGGGATGGGGTCAAGGGGCTGGTCGTTCAGACCCAGGATGCGCGCGCGACAATGGCCCTGGTGGCCACGGGTGAGGCGGGGTTCGGCGTGGTCTTTGCGACGGATGCAATTGCGGCGCGGGCCTTGGGTCAAGGCATCGAGATCGGGCGTTTTCCAAAGGGTTCGCATGCGCCAATTGTCTATCCGGGGGTCAAGGTCGCCGCATCGCTGCGACCTGAATCGGATGAATTGCTGCGCTTTCTGGCAAGCCCGGCCGCACGGGACGCATTTGCGGCCCTGGGCTATGTGGTCCTGTCCAGATGAGCAACTGGCTGACCCCGGATGAATGGGCTGCGGTGGCCTTGTCGCTGAAGGTTTCGTTCTGGGCGGTGCTGATCAGCTTGCCTTTCGGCATTGCGGTGGCCTGGGTTTTGTCGCGCCGCCGTTTCATGGGCTGGCAGATCGTCAATGCGCTGGTCCATCTGCCGCTGGTTCTGCCCCCCGTTGTGACGGGATATCTGTTGCTGCTGGGTTTTGGCCGTCATGGTGTGGCCGGGCGATTCCTCGAGCAGGCTTTCGGCCTTGTTCTGGCTTTTCGCTGGACCGGGGCGGTGCTGGCGGCGGCGGTGATGGCTTTCCCCTTGATGGTGCGGGCGATCAGGCTGGGGTTTGACGCGGTGGACCGGGACCTTGAGGAGGCAGCGGCCACGCTGGGTGCCGCACCTGTCATGGTGTTCCTGACTGTCACGCTGCCCCTGATCCTGCCGGGCATCATCACGGGTGCGGTGCTGGCTTTTGCCAAGGCGGTGGGCGAGTTCGGGGCGACGATCACCTTTGTCGCCAATATTCCGGGCGAGACGCAGACATTGCCCACGGCAATCTTCGCTTTGCTGCAGGTGCCGGGGCAGGATGGGGCGGCGTTGCGGCTGGTGGCGGTGTCGCTGGTTCTGGCGATGGGCGCGTTGATCGCGTCAGAGCTGATGGCACGGGCCGTGCAGCGCCGGATCGGGGGCGGGTGATGCTGGAGGCGCGGCTTGGGCATCAGTTTCCGGGGTTTCAGCTGGCGGTCGAATTCAGCGCGCCTTCGGGGATCACGGCCTTGTTCGGGGCATCGGGGGCGGGCAAGACCACGGTCGTCAAGGCGATTGCGGGGTTGATGCGTTGCGATGCGGCGCGGATTGTGTTGGACGGCAGGGTGCTGGACGAGGGTCCCGTTCATTTGCCCGCGCACCGGCGGCGGATCGGATATGTCTTTCAGGAGCCGCGGCTTTTCCCGCATCTGACGGTGCGGCAGAACCTGACCTATGGGCGGCTATTTCAGCGCAGGCCGGGTCTGGGGTTTGATGAGGTGGTGGACCTTTTGGGGATCGCTGCACTGTTGGGGCGGCGTCCGGCCAAGCTTTCGGGGGGCGAGAAGGCGCGGGTTGCGATCGGGCGGGCGCTGTTGTCGGCGCCGGATTTGCTGTTGCTGGACGAGCCTTTGGCGGCGCTGGACGAGGGGTTGAAGGCCGAGATCCTGCCTTATCTGGAGCGGCTGCGCGATGAGGTGCGCCTGCCCATGGTCTATGTGAGCCACGCCTTGCCCGAGGTCGCGCGGCTGGCGACGTCGGTCGTGGTGCTGGGCGGGGGGCGGGTGCTGGGATCGGGGCTGACCGAGGCGGTTTTGGCAGATCCCGCCTTGGCGCAGATCATGGGGTTGCGCGACGCCGGGGCCGTGATCGCGGCGCGGGTTCTGCGCCACGAGGAGGACGGGCTGGCGGTGCTGGACACGCCGGGCGGGCAGCTTTACCTGCCGGGGGTGGGGGCTGAACCGGGGCGGGTCTTGCGCCTGCGGATCCCGGCGCAGGATGTGATCTTGTCGCGGCAGCGGCCCGAGGGTCTGTCGGCGCTGAATATCCTGGCGGTCGAGGTCGTGTCGCTGACAAGGGTTGCGGGGGCAGGGGTTCTGGTGGCGTTGCGGCTGGGCGAACAGCAGATCCTGGCGCGGATCACCGAGCGGTCAGCCAAGGCGATGGATCTGACCGCGGGGGTTGCTTGCTTTGCCATTCTGAAATCGGTGGCCATGGCAGGGGCGGTTTGACGGGTGATGTCCAAGTTTTGGACATCGTGTTTTATTGTTTAATCACAATGGTTTATAGATTTTTGGTAACCAAAAATTTGGGATTGGCGCCCGTGAAAGGTGGGGCTGTCCGGTGCTTTTCCTGCCCTCAGTTCGTGACCATTTGAACATACCTAGCACCGTTCCTGCTTTCCTTCCCCGATTGGCCCAAAGCCAATCGGGGACGCGCCTGCCTGCCCCCGGGCAGGCGCGGAACGCGCCAACCCCAGGCAGGCGCGTCCCCTTGTTCACCCTCGGACCAAGGCCCAAACCCCTTGCCGTCGCCAACAGGCTTCGGCAATCGGACCGATAAGGGCTCCACAGGAGCCCTTATCAAACGGTCCTCTGGGCGCTTGTGGACGGGTCGGGCCGGTTAGGAGGTGGCGCACGCATTCGTTGGCGCGCGTTTTCGGTTGTGTATTGGTTCTGTAAGAACCCAACCCGCGTTAGCACCCGGCCTTGGCCGCGAAAAGATGGGTCGGGCAATGCTCGCCTGTGTCAAGGACGGGGATCATCCGGGTCCAGACGGCGATGTTCTGGTCCACGAAGGGGCGGCCCAGGATGCGGGCTGCGGCGGCGCCGTCCGGGCCTTGCAGGCGGGCAAGTTCGACCCGCGCCTGATCACGATACCAAGCATTGCGCGAACTGGTCGAAATATCAACAAAGCCCGCAGCCTGCATGGCGGCGCGGTAACGGGCGGGGCTGGCCATGCCGAAATCAAGGCCCTCGGCGGCGATATAGGCGGCCATGGCGGGGCTGGGTTGATCGTCATGGCCGATCAGCCAGTCGGAGGCGGCAAAGAAACCACCGGGTTTGAGGACGCGAAAAACCTCGGCCATCAGGGTGTGCTTGTCGGGGATGTGGATGATGCTGTCCTTGGAAAAGACGATGTCGAAACTGGCAGGCGCAAAGGGCAGGGGGCCGGGGGCCACCTTGACCAGACCAATGCGGTGGTTCAGACCCGCCACGGCAATCAGGGTGCGGGCATGGGTCAGAACCGAATCCTCGACATCAATCCCGGTGACGTAGCCCGCGCCATGGTTCTGGACCAGGGCAAGGTCGATGCCGCCCGCGCCGCAGCCGATGTCCAGAACGGATTTGCCAGCGAAATCATGCGGGCCTACGACCCTTGCCACCTCTGGCGGGCCGCCGGGCGACATGAAGCCCTTGCCCCAGACCGTTTCGAGCATTGCGATGAGGTCTGGGGGGTAGTGTTCTTCGGTCATGGCGTCATCCTGAAGCTTTGGTGTGGCTGGGGCCGGTTCAGATACAGGGTCAGACCTGCCGGAATTGGGCGTGGCGGTGGACCTCGCGGCCTTTGAACAGGGTCAACAGGACTTGGGATTCGGCGACCTCATGGGGGTCCACTGCAAAGATGTCGCGGTCCAACATGATGACATCGGCGGAATAGCCGGGGCGGATCTGGCCGGTGTAATGGCCACGCCATGAGGCGGCGGAGGCATGGATGGTGTAGCCTTGCACGGCCTCGGTCACCGTCAATCGCTGTTCGGGGAAGAAGGGTTCGGCGCGGCCACGGCTGCGGGCAGGCTCGCGCGTGATGGCGGTGCCGATGATTTCGAACGGGTTCAGGGTGGTGACGGCCCAGTCCGAGTTCAGGCAAAAGGGTGCGCCCGCGTCGATCAGGCTGCGGAACGGATAGGTGAAGGGCAGCCGCTTCGCCCCGATTGTGTCCCAGGTCGGTTCGGGGATGATCGGATCATTGGCGGCCCAGAGCGGCTGCATATTGGCCATGACCCCCAGTGCGGCAAAGCGGGGAAAGTCGGCGGAATCAACCACTTCGACATGGGCGATCTGGTGCAGGGCGGGCCAGGCACCGTTGGTGCGGCGGGCCGATGCGATCCCGTCCAAAGTGGCGCGGGTGGCGGCGTCCCCGATGCAATGGACATGGATCTGGAAACGGGCGGCATCAAGGGCGGTGAACAGCGCGTCGATCTGGGCGGGCGTGAACATCAGGGGCGCGTTGCCGCCGGGCGCATCGGCGTAAGGGGCCAGCATGGCGGCCGTGCGGTTTTCCAGCCCGCCATCCATGAAAAACTTGGCGGCGTTCAGGTGAAAATCTTCGGTATGATGCGCAGCGCGCAGGGCGGAAAGGCG
>JAYSWK010000092.1:0-5616 GCA_043718085.1 Rhodobacterales bacterium | reverse complement strand
GCGCATCCCGACGCCCTGTCGTCGCGCCTTTTCACCCTGCGCGCCGAAAGCCTGATTGCCGATCTTTCCGCCGCCGCCGCGCGTGCCCGACTGTCCGGCCTTCTGATCGGCGCCGAACTTGCTGCGGCCCGGCCCTATTGGCAAGACCGCCAGATCGCGCTGATCGGGGCCCAAAAGCTGTCGGCGACCTATGCCCGTGCCCTGGCCCGGCTTGGCATGGCCTGCCAAAGCCTTGATGCCACCGCCTGCACGCTGTCGGGCCTGGCCCAGGCGCATGGCATCCAAAGGCGTGCTGCGGAATGACCCAACAGCTGTCCCACCGCCCCCTGATCGCCATCCTGCGCGGCCTCACCCCCCCCGAAGCCGCCGCGGTTGGTGAGGCCCTGGTTGCCGCCGGTATTACCCGCATCGAAGTGCCGCTCAATTCGCCCGATCCCCTGACCTCGATCGCCTCCATGGCCCGCGCGCTGCACGGCCGGGCCGAGGTGGGCGCGGGCACTGTCCTGACGCCCGCTGCGGTGAAAGAGGTGGCCATGGCGGGTGGCACGCTGATCGTCTCTCCCAATTGCGACGCCGAGGTCATCCGCACCACCAAGGCGCTGGGCCTGCAAAGCTGGCCCGGTGTGATGACCCCGACCGAATGTTTCGCGGCTTTGGCCGCAGGGGCGGATGGGCTCAAGATATTTCCCGCCACCCTGATCGGCCCCGACGGGTTGAAAGCCATCCGCGCCGTCCTGCCCAAAGGCACCCAGGTCTATGCCGTGGGCGGGGCAGGGCCCGACAATTTTGCGCAATGGCTGAACGCCGGGGCCCAGGGCTTTGGCATTGGCGCGGCGCTTTACACCCCAGGCCTGTCCCCGGCCGATCTGTCCGCCAAGGCCCGCGCGATTGTCGCGGCTTTTGATCGCGCCGTGGGCTGAGCCTGCCCTGACATGGAACATGATCGCATGAAACGCGCGCTTGGCGTCTGCTACTATCCCGAACACTGGCCCGAGGCCCAATGGGCCGAAGATGCCGCCCGCATGGCCGAACTTGGCTTGACCTTCGTGCGCATCGGCGAATTCGCCTGGTCGCGCATCGAACCCGGCCCCGGACAATATGACTGGGATTGGCTGGACCGCGCCATCGACATTCTGGGGCGCGCAGGGCTGAAAGTCGTGCTCGGCACCCCGACCGCAACGCCGCCGCGCTGGATGCTGACCCGCCATCCCGACATGCTGGCCCTTGACCGCGCCGGCAAGCCGCGCGGCTTTGGCTCGCGCCGGCATTACTGCTTTTCCCATATTCCCTACCGCGCCGAATGCGCCCGGATCGTGACGGCGCTGGCCGCGCGCTATGGCCAGAACCCCCATGTCGCCGCCTGGCAGACCGACAATGAATATGCCTGCCATGACACGACCCTATCCTATTCGCCCGCAGCCTTGCAGGCGTTTCGCAACTGGCTCGCCCAGCGATATCAGTCGCCCCAGGCCCTGAACCGCGCCTGGGGCAATGTGTTCTGGTCAATGGACTACGCCAGTTTCGACGAGATCAGCCTGCCGCATTTGACCGTGACCGAGGCCAACCCCGCCCATGTCATGGCCTTTCGCCGCTTTGCCAGTGACGAGGTGGCCAGCTTCAACCGCCTTCAGGTCGAGATCATCAGACGCCATTCGGCCGCACCAATTGCCCATAACTACATGGGGCTGATCACCGATTTCGACCATTTCGCGGTCGGTGCCGATCTGGATATCGCCAGTTGGGACGCCTATCCCTTGGGCTTTCTGTCCGACCGGCTGCCCGCCAGCGCCGAACACAAGCGCCGCTTTGCCCGCCAGGGCGACCCCGATTTCCAGGCCTTCCACCATGACCTTTACCGCGCCGTGGGCCGGGGCCGCGGGTGGATCATGGAACAGCAGCCCGGCCCGGTGAACTGGGCTCCCTGGAACCCCGATCCCTTGCCCGGGATGGCCCGCCTTTGGGCCTGGGAGGCCTTTGCCCATGGCGCAGAAGCAGTTCTGTATTTCCGTTGGCGTCAGGCCCCCTTTGGTCAGGAACAGATGCACGCGGGCCTTCTGCGCCCCGACAGCGCCCCCGCCCCGGCCTTTGCCGAGGCCGCGATCGTGGCCGATGAACTGGCCCAGATGCCGGATGTGTCCACCGCCCGGGCCGATGTGGCGCTGATCTTTGACTATGCGTCGGCCTGGGCCTGGGAAACCCAACCGCAGGGCCGCGATTTCAGCTATTTCCGCCTGGTGTTCGAGATGTATCAGGCCCTGCGGCAGCTTGGGCTGAACATCGACATCCTGCCGCCCGATGTGGCCGATCTGTCGGCCTACAAACTGGTGGTGGCCCCCGGCATCGCCACGATGTCACCCGCCCTTCTGGCAGCCCTGGCGCGTCATGCCGGAACCAGCCTGGTCGGCCCGCGCAGCAATGCCAAGACCGAAGAATTTGCCACCCCGGTTCCGCTGCCACCCAACCTTCCCGGCCTTGCGGCCACCATCGCCCGCGTCGAAAGCCTGCCACCGGACGTGCCGGTGCCGCTGCACCTTGGCGGCAGTTTCCGACATTGGCGCGAAAAGGTGGAAACCACCGCCACCGTGGTCGAGGCAAGCGTCGATGGCTGGCCCGCGCTGATCCGCGCGGGCGGCCTTCACTATCTCGCGGGCTGGCCGGATGCCACGGCACTGTGCCGCATCCTGACCGAACTTTGCCGGGAACAGGGTCTGGACACGCTGTCGCTGCCCGATGGCCTGCGCTGCCGTGACAGCGCCACGCACCGTTATTTCTTTAACTACGGCGATGCGCCGGTGGTGTGGGAAGGGGCGGAAATTCCGGCCGCAGGTGTGTGGTGGCGAAAGCTGTGATCCTTGCCCACGGCGTCTTGCTCCCGGCTGAACGCCCCCGACTGAACGCTCCTGAGGTTCACCTGTCCGGGTTTCACCAGCCCGGGTTTCGCCCATGGGCCCATCGCCCGGCTTGCATTTTTCCCCAAACTCGGTGCCTTATCAGCCGTCGCGCCCTCTACTCCGGGGCAGGGGGGAACCGCCCCTGCCTTGGCCCTTTGCAGCACAGGACCCTGAATGACCACCAACTTCACCACCGACCGCATGCTCAATTTCGGCGATTGCGATATTTCCGGCACCGCTTATTACCCCGCCTATCTGAACATCCTGAATGGCGTCGTGGAAGAGTTCTGGACCGTCATCGGCTTTCCCTGGCACGAGATCATCTGGAAGGAACGCTGGGGCACGCCGACCGTGCATCTGACCTGCGACTTCTCGAAACCCTCGTTCTTCGGCGACCGCCTGACCTTTCGGCTGACCGTGATGAAGGTCGGCAAATCCTCGGTGCGCATCCAGCACAGCGTGCATTGTGGTGACGAGTTTCGCTGGTCGGGCGAACAGGTTCTGGCGGCAAGCCACCTGATCGAACACACATCCATGGTCTGGCCACCCGCCGTGAAGGCCAAGCTGGAAAGTTTCTTGCCCGTCGAATGAGGGTGATTTTGACGGGTGTCAAACCTTTCGTTTTGGTTAACAAAAATTGGTAAGTCTTTGATGTGTGGCGATAAAATGGCATGTCAAAAACTTGGACATGGCGCTTAAATCGCCATTTGCTGGCCCATTTCGACCACCCGGTTTGACGGCAGGCAATAAAAGGCCGTGGCGTCGGCCGCGGATTTCGACATGGCGATAAAGACCCGTTCCTGCCAGAAAGGCAGCCCCTGATGGCGGGCCGATCGAAAGGTGCGGCGGTTCAGGAAGAACGAGGTCGTCATGATATCGAACTTCTCGCCCCGCTTGCGGGCCAGCGACAGGGCCTTGGGCACGTTCGGGGTTTCCATGTAGCCGAAAGTCAGGATGACCCGCAGGAAATTATCGCTCAGCCGTTCCAACGTGATCCGGTTGGCGTCCGAAACCGTGGGGGTCGGGGCCACGGCGACGGTGACGATGAAATTCTGGCTGTGCAGAACCCGGTTGTGTTTCAGATTGTGCAGCAGGGCCGAAGGGGCGGTGGCGGGGTCCTGGGTCAGGAACACGGCCGTGCCCGGCACTTCGATGGGCGTGGATTTGGCCAGCATCCCGATCAGTTTCATCAAGCCGATCGCACTGTCCGCCGCCTTGCGCTTGACATGGGCCGAGCCACGCACCCAGGTCCAGATCAGCAGGCACATGGTGCCCGCAATCAGGACCGGCACGAAACCGCCCTCGGCAAGTTTGGTCAGGTTGGCCCCCAGGAACAGCAATTCCACCACCAGGATCGGCGCCATGACGGCCACCACCACCGGCACGGGCCATTTCCAGGCCCGCACGAACAGCGTCGCGGCCAGGATCGAGGTGATCACCATGTCCCCCGTCACCGCAATCCCGTAAGCCGAGGCCAGGTTGGGCGAGGTTTCAAAGGCCAGCACCAGAACAATGACCGCAGTCATCAGGATCATGTTGACGCGGGGCAAATAGATCTGCCCGTGCTGCGTTTCCGATGTGTGGCGGATCTCCAATCGCGGCAAAAGACCCATTTGCACCGCCTGCTGCATCATCGAGAATGCGCCCGAGATGACCGCCTGGCTGGCAATCACCCCCGCCGCCGTGGCCAGAACGACCAAAGGCAACAACCATCCCTCGGGGGCCATCAGAAAGAACGGGTCACTGGCCGCCTCGGGATGGGCCAACACAAAGGCACCCTGGCCAAGATAGCTCAGCGTCAGGGCCGGGAAGACCAGAAATCCCCAGGCCAGGCGGATCGGCTTGCGTCCGAAATGCCCCATGTCGGCATAAAGCGCCTCGCCCCCGGTCACGGCCAGAAAGACCGAACCCAGGATGAAGAAAGAGCCGAACTTGTGTTGGGCCAGGAATGCCGCGGCATGACCAGGGTTCAAGGCATGCAGAATGCTCACATCCTCGACAATATGGCTGACCCCCATCAGGGCAAGCACCAGAAACCATAGCACCATGATCGGGCCGAAAAGGATCGAGACCCGCTCGGTGCCCTGCGCCTGGAATACGAAAAGGCCGACAATTATCAGGATCGTGGTCGGCACGACAAGCGGGCTGAAACCGGGTGCCACAAGCGCCATGCCCTCGACGGCCGCCAGAACCGTCATGGCCGGCGTAATCATGGCATCGCCGAAGAAAAGCGAAATACCCACAACTCCGATCGCCAGAAGCCAGCCAGGACGCTTTTGCAAGGCTTGCTGGACCAGAGCCACCAAGGACAAGGTTCCACCTTCGCCCCGGTTGTCGGCGCGCATGACAAGAAGGACATATTTGACCGACACGATCAGAACCAGTGTCCACAAAAGCAGGGAAACCACGCCCAGAACCTCGGCCCGGTCGGCTTGTTCGCCAGCAGCGTGCAGGGATTCGCGCAGGGCATAAAGCGGGCTGGTCCCGATGTCGCCATAGACAACGCCAACACACCCAAGCACCAATTTCCAAAGGTTATCTGGAGCCTTGTGCGTTGGATTTTGCGGGGGAAGCTGTGTTGCGTCAGCCTTGGCAGAGGCTGTTTCGCCTTGGGTGTTGGGTTCGTTCATGACCTTGGCCGTGGACCAATCTGGCGTGCTGCCTACACCCTGCCGCAATGAAGGTCCAGCACCACCTGATCACGGCGCATCCAAGCCGCGATTAT
>JAYSWK010000091.1:0-5628 GCA_043718085.1 Rhodobacterales bacterium | reverse complement strand
ATGTGCTGATCGGTGAGGTTTCCACGGTGAATGATGACGTCACCGACAATATCTTCCGCGAACCCATCGGCCGGTTTGCCCAGATTGACGAGGATGTCACCCCGACCCATTTGCTGGTCAGCGACTATGACACCTGGCTGCCAAAATAGGCGTCCAGATCTGGACACTTTGAAGAAATTAGCCTTGTCAATAGGTTAGGCTTTTCCATTAACCAGGTGGAAAGGATTGCCTTGAGTGGACTTGATATGGCGGCAACACATGAAAGGGCGCGGCTGTGCGGGAAGGGATTACAGTTTGGACCTACGACTGGGTGCCGAACGGGCCACGCGGCCATGTCCGCGATATCCGACTGCGGTGGGCGCTTGAGGAAGCAGGGCTGACCTATGCTGTCCGCACCGTACCGATCAAGGAGCGGGGACCGGATCACCTGGCAAGACAGCCTTTTGCTCAGGTGCCGTTTCTGGATGACGGCGATATCCGCATTTTTGAAAGCGGCGCTTGCCTTTTGCATCTGGCCGAGAAGAGCGCGGCCCTGATGCCGCGCGGCGCACAGGACCGGGCCGACACGTTGCAATGGTTCATCGCGGCGCTGAACTCGGTCGAGATGGTCACGGTGCCCTGGTGGTACATCAATCTTTCAAAGCCGGTGGACAATCCGTTGGAGGGCTGGATGGGGCAGCGGTTTGACCGGTTGGAGGCAGTGATGCAGACGCGCGACTGGTTGGCGGCCGGGCGTTTCACGGTTGCCGACATCATGATGGCGGATGTGCTGCGCGTCCCCAGCGTTTTGGCTGCATTGCAGAATCGGCCTGCCATCACAGGCTATGTGGAACGGATCTGCACCCGCCCGGCATTTCAAAAGTCCTATCGCGATCAAATGGTGCATTTCGCGGCGTCGGATGCTGCAAGGGCCAAGACCTGACACGAAAGGTCAAAAACCTTGCCAAATCGTTAACTCTGCAAGGCCAACCTATTGTATTCGTTGTATTTAATATTTGTCCCACATGTGGACGGCCCGGCTTAGATCGGGCCGTGGCCCGGTTCGATGGGCGGTGGCGGTTCCACCATGACGGGCTTTTTGACCGCGGGTTTCGGTGGCACGTGCAGGCCGGTCGGGAATTGGCCGGCCTCGGTCAGCACGATCACATGGGTGCCGTCGGGCACGCGGTTGTAAAGGTCCATCACGTCCTGGTTCATCATGCGTATGCACCCGGACGAGGCGTTGTGGCCGATGCTTTCCCATTCCGGCGTGCCATGGATGCGGTAGCCGTAATCGACACCGTTGGTCTGCAGGTAAAGGGCCCGCGCGCCCAGGGGGTTGGTCAGCCCGCCCGGTTGGCCGATGTCACGGAACTTTTCCAGTTCGGGGCGGCGGTCGATCATTTCGTAAGGCGGGATCCATTTGGGCCAGGTCGTGCGGTCGACAATATCGGCCTCGCCCGACCAGCCAAATCCGGCGCGGCCAACGGCGATCCCATAGCGCAGGGCGCGGCCCTTTGCGGTGATCAGGTAAAGATGCTTGGTCGAGGGGTCGATGATCACCGTCCCCTGGGGTTGATCCGTCTCGTAGTTGACCAACTGGCGCTGATATTCCACCGGGACTTTGCTGACCGGGATGGCGGGCACCGCATAGCTGCCATCAGCCACCGGCCCATAATGGGCGGAATCAATGGCGCCGGCCGCTGTCAGGGACGGGGCGGTTTGCCCGCCGGTCGTGCCGGGTTCCATCTCGCAACCTGCAAGGGCCAGAAACAGGCTGGCCACCGTCAATAGTTTCGTCATCTTGAAATGCATTTCACGGATCCCTGGCCGAATGTCGCGAGGTTTCTTGTTGTTTCTAAAGCGGGATGATTTTGCATGGAATCGAAAAACGCTGCCTCTCGCATTCGCTCGAACGCGCATTTCGATGAGTTTGTTTCCATGAAACCTCATCCCGCTCTAAATGTAAGTCAATGCCCGGTCCAAAAGGAAGGGGCAAGCCCAAGGACGATCAAAGTGTTGTGCGCAGATGCCACAGTTCGGGGAAAAGTTCGACCTCGAGCATACGTTTGAGGTAGCTGACCCCCGACGTGCCGCCCGTACCACGCTTGAAACCGATGACACGTTCGACCGTGGTGACGTGGTTGAAACGCCAACGGCGGAAGTAATCTTCGAAATCGACCAGCTTTTCGGCCAGCTCATAGGCTTGCCAATGGGCCTGCGGATCGCGGTAGACCACTTCCCACACCGCGCGCACATCGTCGCGCGCGACCCAGGGCTGGCCAAGGTCGCGGTTCAGGACATCGTCGGGCACCGGCAGACCCGCGCGGGCCAGGTGGCGCAGGGCCTCGTCATACAGCGACGGCCTGGCCAGTTCGGCCTGCAAAAGTGCCATAACGTCAGGGCGGTGCGCATGGGGCCGCAGCATGGCGGCATTGCGGTTGCCCACGGCATATTCGACCAGACGGTATTGCCAGGATTGAAAGCCGGACGACTGGCCCAGCCCCTCGCGGAAGGTGGTATAATCAGAGGGCGTCATGGTGCGCAGCACGTCCCAGGCGTTGTTGAGCTGTTCAAAGATGCGGGCGATGCGGGCGAGCATCTTGAATGCCTCGGGGGCGCGACCCTGGGCGATGGCCTTGCGGGCGGCGTCAAGCTCGTGCAGGGCAAGCTTCATCCACAGTTCCGAGGTCTGGTGCTGGATGATGAACAACATCTCGTCATGCGCGCCGGTCAAAAGGCGCTGTGCGGACAGGATGCGGTCGATCTGCAGGTAATCGGCATAGGACATGCGCCCGTCAAAGGCCATCTGGGCACCATCCTGGGCAGGGTCATAGGTCATGGCAGGTCCAGGAACATCATTGCTGCAACATAATCGGTACCATTTTCGGTAAATGTCTGCATGTGGTCGAGCTTCCAACCGCGGCGCGCCAGGAATTGGCGGGACTGGTGGGCGGCTTTGACGGTGAAATGGGTCAGGCCTGCGATGCGGGCGCTGTGCATCATCGTGTCATAAAGGGCGGCGGCGGTGCCGTTGCCCATGACTTCGGGGATGACAAAGGCCATGTCGAGATAGCCTGTGTGATCCATCGAGAAAAAGCCGGTCACACGGCCGCCGTCCTCTGCGACATGGCACCATTGGTCCAGGTATTTGTCGGGCTCGGATAGGTCGGGGTCGGATAGGTCGGGGTCGGGTGTGGGGGCCCAGGCGGCCAATTCCTCGGCCGGGTAGTGGGCGGTGGCCCCCTCGCGGACGGCGCGGTAAAACACAAGGTTCACGGCGGCGCGGTCTTCTGGTCGGTAAGGGCGGATGATGCGGGTCATCAGGTCACTTTGGCACGGTGTTTGTATTCGGGGCGGTCCCAGAGATTGTCCTGCATGATGCGGGTCAGAACCTGAATGGCGCGGTCGACGTCGCTTTGGTCGATGAACAGCGGCGTAAAGCCGAAGCGCAGGATGTCGGGGGCGCGGAAATCCCCGATCACACCATGGGCGATCAGGGCCTGCATGATGGCATAGCCTTGCGGGTGGGCGAAGGAGACCTGGCTGCCGCGCCGGGCATGGTCGCGCGGGGTGACGAGGGTCAGGGTGGGGCAGGCGGCCTCGACCCCGGCGATGAACTGATCGGTAAGGCGCAGCGAGGCCGCCCGCAGATCGGCCATGTCGATCCGGTCCCAGATATCCAGGGCGGCTTCAAGCGCGGCAAGTTGCAGGATCGGCGGTGTGCCGACGCGCATCCGTTCGATCCCGGCACCGGGGCGGTAGTCGGGATCAAAGGCAAAGGGCGCCACATGTCCCAGCCAGCCCGAAAGGGCGGGGCGGACGCGGGCGGTGTGGCGGGGGGCCACATAGATGAACGCCGGGCCGCCGGGGCCGGAGTTGAGGTATTTGTAGGTGCAGCCCACGGCGAAATCGGCCTGCGCTTCGGCCAGATGGACGGGCAGCGCCCCGGCGGAATGGGCAAGATCCCAGATCGTCAGCGCGCCCGCTGCATGGGCGCGGGCGGTGATCGCCGCCATGTCGTGCTTGCGGCCGGTGCGGTAGTCAACCTCGGTGATCAGGGTCACGGCCACCGTTTCGTCGATTGCGCCCAACACGTCTTCGGGGGCCACGACCTTGAGGGTGTAGCCTTGACCCAGGGTCCGGCACAGGCCCTGCGCCATATAAAGATCCGAGGGGAAATTGCCGCTGTCCGACAGGATCACCTGCCGGGTCGGGTTCATGTCCAGGCACGAGGCCAGCGCCTGATAGACCTTGATCGACAGGGTATCGCCCATCACCACATGACCCGGCTCGGCCCCGATCAGCCGCGCGATGCGGTCGCCCACCTGGCCGGGCTGATCCATCCACCCGGCCTTGTTCCAGCCGGTGATCAGCATCTCGCCCCATTCCTGGGTCACGGTCCTGGCCACCCGCGCGGCCGCCGCCTTGGGCAAGGGGCCAAGCGAATTGCCATCCAGATAGGTGACGCCTCGGGGCAAGTGAAAAAGGGCCTTGGTGGCGGCAAAATCAGTGGTCATCCTGCTCTCCCTTGCGTCAGAGTGCCTGACGGTGCTGAAAGCAGCAATAGGGCCGCGAATAAAAACTTCAAGCTTGAAATGATTGACCTGGCCGGGCTGGGGCGGGCCGCAGGACGTGTTGGCTTGGGGATTTGACCCTTCGCAGGCCGGGCAGCGCCGGGCAAACCGGGAAATTTGTCGCATGTGGCGATCTGCCGTTGATCTCTGGCCTTGCGATGTTAAGGCTGCGGCCAACAAAGCTTGGGTGCAGGGGGAAGACACGTGAAAATCGGGGCACTTGCAGAGGTATTTCCCGGTGAGAACCGGGTGGCGATGACCCCTGATTCGGCGGCTGGGCTGGTCAAGCTGGGTCATAGCTGCTGCATTCAGGTCGGAGCGGGGGCGAAGGCGGGATTTTCCGACGCGCTTTATGTCAAGGCCGGGGTCGAGGTTCTGCCCGATGCCGCCCTGGTCGTCGCTGCGGCCGATGTGCTGGTCAAAGTCCGCGGCCCGGAACCCGCCGAGGCCGAAAAGCTGCGCTCTGGCCAGACGCTGATCTGCTTTTTCTGGCCTGCCCAGAACCCCGAACTCTTGGAAACCGCCCGCGCGCGCGGTGCCACGGTGATCGCCATGGACATGGTGCCGCGCATCAGTCGGGCGCAAAAGATGGATGCGCTGTCCTCGATGGCCAATATCGCGGGCTACCGCGCGGTGATCGAGGCGGGCAACAATTTCGGACGCTTCTTCACCGGGCAGGTCACGGCGGCAGGCAAGGTGCCGCCGGCCAAGGTGCTGATCGTGGGCGCGGGCGTGGCCGGTCTGGCGGCTATCGGCACAGCCGTCTCGCTGGGGGCCATCGTGCATGCCTTTGACGTGCGCCCCGAAGTGGCCGAGCAGATCGAAAGCATGGGGGCCAAGTTCGTCTTTCTGGAATTTGAAGCCAATCAGGATGGCGCGGCCACCGGGGGCTATGCGGCGCCGTCGTCGCCGGAGTTCCGCGAAAAGCAGCTTGCCAAGTTCCGCGAACTGGCGCCCGAGATGGATATTGTCATCACCACGGCGCTGATCCCCGGACGCCCCGCACCCAAGCTTTGGCTGGCCGATATGGTTGCCATGATGAAGCCGGGATCGGTGGTCGTGGACCTTGCCG
>JAYSWK010000010.1:0-6395 GCA_043718085.1 Rhodobacterales bacterium | reverse complement strand
TTTCGATCTGCTCGGGCGTGCCACCCAGCACGGCGGCCAGACCGGCGGCGGCCATGGCAGCGGCCGACCCGACCTCGGCCTGACAGCCGCATTCCGCGCCCGAGATCGAGGCGTTGTTCTTGCAAAGCCCGCCGATGGCCGCAGCGGTCAGCATGAATTCCCCGATCCGGGCGGTCGAGGCTCCGGGCACATGGTCAAGGTAATAGCGCAGAACGGCGGGAAGAACGCCTGCCGCCCCATTGGTGGGCGCCGTCACCACCTGACCGCCGGCGGCGTTTTCCTCGTTCACGGCCATGGCATAAAGGCTCATCCAGTCGTTGATCGTATGGGGGGCTGTCAGGTTCAGCCCGCGCTCGGCGATCAGCGCGTCATGGATGCCCTTGGCCCTGCGGCGCACCTTAAGGCCGCCCGGCAGAATGCCCTCGGCCAGCATCCCGCGCGAGATGCAATTGGTCATCACCTCCCACAGCCGCGCGATGCCCTTGTCGATCTCGGCGCTGGAATGGAATTTCAGCTCGTTGGTCCGTTTCATCTGCGCAATGGTCAGGCCCGATGCCTTGGCCATCTGCAGCATTTCGTCGGCCGTTTCGAACGGATAGGGCACATCGGCCCGCGCCTTGGCCTTTTTGCTGCCCGCTTCGGAATGCTCGGCCTCGGTCAGAACAAAGCCGCCGCCGATGGAATAATAGGTTTCCTCAAGTATGACATCGCTTTGGGCATCGGTGGCGCGCAGGATCATGCCATTGGCATGGCCGGGCAAGGCGGGGCCATAGTCGAAAGTCAGGTCGCGCTTGGGGTCAAAGTCCAGTTCCGGCAGGCCGGGCGGGGTGATCTTGTGGCTGGCATGGATCCCGGCCAGCACGGTTTCGGCGCGCATCGCGTCAAAGCTGGCCGGTTCAAACCCGGCCAGTCCCAGGATCGTGGCGCGGTCCGTGGCATGTCCGACCCCGGTAAAGGCCAGCGACCCGTGCAGCGAGGCTTTCAGCCCCTTGGGCTGAAACGGCAAGGCGCGCAAAAGGTCCAGAAATCGCGCCGCAGCCACCATGGGCCCCATCGTGTGGCTCGAGGACGGGCCCACACCCACTTTGAACATGTCGAAGACGGAAAGAAACATCGGGGTCCTGCCTAGTAGGGATCGGTAAAGAGGGTGGTTTTCAGCCCTTCGGCCCTGGCCGAAATGGCCACGGCGGGCCGCGCCTCCAGCGCCACCAGCACCTTGTGCAATGCGGGAAACTGATGCGAACGGAAATAGCTGGGATGGTCGGGGTCGTAACTGGCCAGCCAATGGATCAGCACGCCGATATAATAGCCAAAGATCGATGGCTTTTCGGGCGACAGCCAGTCGGGCGCCTCGGTGGCCACCATGGCGTCCAGCATGCCAATCTGCGCTTGCAGCCGCGCCCTTGCCAGGCGCATCAGCTCGGGCGTGGCCGCAGGTCCGGCCACGCGGTCGGGGTAGAAAAGCTGCAACAGGGTCTGATGGATGTTGCTCGAGGTGAAGAACAGCCATTTCAGAAAGGCCGCGCGGTCGGGGCTGCCGGGCGCGGGGGCAAGGCCCGCGTGACGTTCGGACAGATAAAGCAGAATCGCGGCCGTCTCGAACATGGGGCCGTCGGGGGTTTCCAGTGCCGGGATCAGCCCAGCCGGGTTCAACGCGCGGTATTCGGGTGTATCAAGCGCGCCCGCCGCGCGGTCGATCAGCCGGTAGCTGCGCGGCAGATCCCACTCCTCCAGCACCAGCCGCACGATGGTCGAGGCTGAATCAGGTGAATAGTGCAGAACATACATGGCGCGGCCCCCTTCTTGCCCGCCACTATGGCCGAAGTCGCGGGCGGATGCGCGCGAAAACCGACGCTTCTCGGGGTGCTTGGCGCACTTGCCGTGGTTGGACCGGGGGCTTTGTCGGGTTTGGTGGAAATTGTCGGCACGCGCTTAAGCCTTTGGTAACCGCGATCGCAGAATCTGTGGGAACGACTAGGAACGGAGGGAACAATGCGCCTGATTCTGATGACACTTCTCACGGTTTTCGCGGCCCCGGCCCTTGGTCAGGATCTGCCCTCTGCGGTCTTGACCAGCGTAAGGGCCGACCCCGGGCCCTTTTTGACGCTGGCGGACAATCTGATCCGCGACTTTGGCACGGTGGACGGCGTGGATCAGGGCGGGATCGACCGCTTTGTGACGCTTGGCCGTTCCGCCGCCCGCGCCTCGGCAAGGCGCTTGCAGCGGGCCGATGGAGATTTTGACGGCAGGGTGACGGGGGGCGAATTTGCGGCCTATGTCGCGGCGATGGACGGCGCGACCCAGACCCGGCTTTGGGGCCAGCAGCAGGCGGCTGATCTGGACGACAACGGTGTCTTGTCAGCGGTCGAACTTGCAGCCTTTGGCCAGACCACGGCCCACGCGGCCCTGTCGCCGCTGGACGAGGATCTTGCCCGGTCGATCCTGGCCTGCGACGCGGATGCCGATGGCTATGTCTCGCTGCAAGAGGTCAAGTCGGCGGTTGCGGCCCTGGGCGCCTGATGCGGCGGCCCGGATCGGCGGCCCGGATCGGCTTATAAATCGAAATGTTCCGGTTTTGTTTACCCGGCGTTTACCCGGTTCAGCCAATCTGAGGCAAATGTAGGAGGCAAGGATGCGGCTCGTTCTGGCTGTGCTTTTGGCGCTTTTGCCCTTGACGGGCCTGGCGCAAGATCTGCCCAAATCGGTCAAGGCCAAGATCAGCCGGGATGCGCAAGCTTACCTGGATGAGGTGACGGCGTTGATCCTTGGCTTTGGTCATGACGGTGTCATTGACCGGGCGGGTCTGGACAATGTTGTGGCCTTGGCGCGGGCCGGGGCGCGGGCCCTGGCAAACCGGCGGTTGCAAGGCGCGGATCTGGACGACGACGGGGCTATTTCGGGGCATGAGGTGCAGATTGCGGCGGCAGCGGCCTCGGCTGTATCGCGCGGGCGGCTTTTGGTCTATTTCGGACATGCCGACAGCAATGGCGATGGCCAGGTTGAGGCGGCGGAACTGCAGGCCTATGCCGCAGAAGTGGCGCAGGACATCGTCGGCACGACCGATGTGACGGCCACGATGGCTGTGCTGGCGCTGGACCAGAATGGCGATGGCCAGGTCAGCGTGGCCGAGGCGGGGCAAGCCATTTGGGCCCTGTCGTCAGCCCGGGGAAACGCCCGCGAAATCCAGAATCAACTTCGCATTCAGGGCGATGATCACCAAAGCGATCAGGCTGGCCAGGGCGACCAGCCAGCGCGGGGCGACCAGTTGCCCCATCTTGACGCGGTCGGCGGTGAACATGACCAGGGGAACCACGGCGAAGCTGAGCTGTAGGCTCAGCACGACCTGGGTCAGGATCAAAAGCCGCCCGGTGCCCTGCGGCCCATAGTAAAGCGTCACCCCGGCTGCGGGCACAATCGCCAGGGCGCGGGTTGCCAGACGGCGCAGGGCGGGGGGCAGGCGGATCTGCAAGAACCCCTCCATCACCGCTTGCCCGGCCAAAGTGGCCGTGACCGTGGAATTCAACCCGCAAGCCAGCAAGGATATTGCAAAAAGGCCGGGCGCGATGCCCGCACCCAGAAGCGGGCCCAAAAGCGCATGGGCCTGGCCCAGTTCGGCCACCTCGGTCCGGCCCGTGGCATGGAACGAGGCTGCGGCCAGGATCAGGATCGAGGCATTGATCAGCAAGGCGAAACTCAGCGCCAGGGTGCTGTCGATCGTGGCAAAGCGCAACGCCTCGCGCTTTTCGGGGAAGGTGTCGCCATAGTCGCGGGTCTGCACGATGGCCGAATGCAGATACAGATTGTGCGGCATGACCGTGGCGCCCAGAATGCCCAGCGCCAGATACAACATGTCCGGGTTGCGCAGGATCTCGGTCGTGGGCGCAAAGCCGCGGATCACCCCGCCCCAATCGGGATGGGCCAAAGCGATCTGCAGGCCAAAACAGACGGCGATCACGCCCAGAAGGGTCACGATGAAGGCTTCCAGCCAGCGAAAGCCCCGGTTTTGCAGCCACAGGATCAAAAAGACATCCAGCGCCGTGATGATGACGCCCAATTCCAGCGGAATGCCGAACAACAGGTTCAGCCCGATGGCCGTGCCGATCACCTCGGCAATATCGGTGGCGATGATGGCCAGTTCGGCCGCAAGCCACAACGGAATGGACACATAGCGCGGAAAGGCGTCGCGGCAGGCCTGCGCCAGATCGCGGCCCGAGGCGATGGCCAGCCGGGCGCACAGCGATTGCAGCACGATCGCCATGAGATTGGAGATCAGCGCCACACTCAGCAGCGCATAGCCGAATTTGGAGCCGCCCGCCAGCGAGGTCGCCCAGTTGCCCGGGTCCATATACCCCACGGCCACCATGTAGCCCGGCCCCAGAAAGGCGGCAAACCGCCGCCAGGTGCCGCTGGCCGGAAGGGCGACAGACCGGTGCACCTCGGACAGCGACGCATCGCCACGCGGCTTGCGCCAGGCAGCGGATCGCAGATCGAAAGGGCTGGTGTCGGACATGGGCTTCCTGCAAATGAGAATTATTCGCAATATGAGCAAACCGCGCCCGATGTCAACCCGCACGAGGCCGGGCAGGAGCGAAAATTCTTGCCACAAGAATTTTCCTGAACGCACCGCCCCGCCATTTCGCGCCAAATTTTTTCAGCAAAAAATTTTGCACCCCGGTCTGGCTTGCGCGGCCGGAAACCCCTCGCCCCTTGGGCCCGCTTTGCCTATAAGAAGGGCCAAGCCGAAGGAGACACACCATGCCCGCCGATCTTTCCCCCATTGACAAGGCCAAATTCGTCGCCGCCAAACGCGCGGTGGATTTCGTGCAGACCGGCATGAAAGTGGGTCTGGGCACAGGCTCGACCGCGGCCTGGATGGTGCGCTGCCTGGGCGAGCGGGTCCGCGAAGAGGGCTTGCGCATTCAAGGTGTGCCGACCTCGACGCGCACGGCGGAACTGGCCCGCCAGGTGGGCATTCCGGTCATCTCGCTGGACGATGCCAAATGGCTGGATCTGACCATCGACGGGGCGGATGAGTTCGACCGGAACCTGGCCCTGATCAAGGGGGGCGGTGCGGCGCTTTTGCAGGAAAAGATCGTGGCCACCGCCTCGGACCAGATGATCGTCATCGCGGATGCCGCGAAGGGCGTCGCACATCTTGGCGCCTTTCCCTTGCCGGTGGAGGTGATCCCCTTTGGCTGGCAGACCACCAAGGCGCTGATCGAGGAGACACTGGTTTCGATGGATGTGCTGAACCGCGAGGTGACCCTGCGGATGAATGGCGACCGGCCCCTGGTGACGGACGAGGCCAATTACATCGTCGATCTGCATCTGCGCCGCATCGGCAATCCGCGCCAGCTGGCACTGGTTCTGAACCAGATCCCCGGCGTGGTGGAAAACGGTCTGTTCATCGACATTTGCGATGTGGTCGTGATCGGCCATGCCGATGGCCGCGTCACCGTGCGTGACATCAATGCCGGGGCCGAACAAGACGAACGGATCGAATTTGCCGCATCCGACAATATCTTCCGCGACGCCGATCTGTCGTAGGGGGTGCGGGTGTTCGACTATGATCTTTTCGTCATTGGTGGGGGTTCGGGGGGTGTGCGCGCCGCCCGCATTGCCGCGACCGAAGGCGGCGCCCGGGTCGGACTGGCCGAAGAAAGCCGCATGGGTGGCACCTGCGTCATCCGGGGCTGCGTGCCCAAGAAGCTGATGGTCTTTGCCTCGGGCTTTGCGGAAACCTTTGCCGAGGCGAGGGCCTTTGGCTGGGACATCGGCGAAACCCGCTTTGACTGGCCGCGTTTCAGGGCGGCGCTGGAGGCCGAGCTTGACCGGCTGGAGGGCGCCTATCGCAACACGCTGACCAAGGCAGGCGTGACGATCCACGACGCCCGCGCCGTGCTGGAGGATGCCCATACCGTCCGGCTTGCCTCGGGTCAGCGGTTTTTGGTCAAGCATGTGCTGATTGCCACCGGTGGCCAACCTTTCGTGCCCGATTTGCCGGGTGCCGAGCTGGCGGTGACCAGCAATGCCATGTTCCATCTGGCGGCGCTGCCCGCCCGGGCGCTGGTGGTGGGCGGGGGCTATATCGCGTCGGAGTTTGCCTGCATTCTGAACGGCTTGGGCAGCAAGGTCACACAATATTACCGCAGCGCAAACATCCTGCGCGGCTTTGACGGCGAGGCGCGGGATCATGTGGTGGCGGGGATGCGCGCCCATGGCGTGGACATCAGGTGCAACATGGACGTGGCCCGGCTGGACAAGACGGCAGGCGGAATTCAGATCACCGCTCGCGATGGCAGCACGGCCGAGTTCGACCTTGTGCTTTACGCCACGGGACGGCGGCCAAATACGGCCGGCCTGGGGCTGGAGGCGCTGGGCGTCCAGCTTGGCGC
>JAYSWK010000090.1:0-14581 GCA_043718085.1 Rhodobacterales bacterium | reverse complement strand
TTTACACTGACCACCAGATCACCCTGCGTCTGGGCAGCCGCGTCACGGGCATCGACCCCAAGGCAAAGACCGTCACCTTGGGCACCGAAGTGCTGCCTTATGACAATCTGGTGCTGACCACCGGTTCGACCCCGCGCCGCCTGCCCGCGGCCGTGGGCGGGGACCTGCAGGGCGTTTACACCGTGCGCACGCTGGCGGATGTCGATGCGATGAAGCCGGAATTCGCCGAAGGGCGCCGCCTGGTCATCGTGGGGGGCGGCTATATCGGGCTGGAAGCCGCGGCGGTGGCGCGCAAGTTGGGTCTGGACGTGACCGTGCTGGAGATGGCCCCGCGCATCCTGCAACGGGTCGCTGCCCCCGAAACCTCGGACCATTTCCGCGCCTTGCACACCGCCCACGGCGTCAAGATCATGGAATCGACCGGGCTTGACCGACTGCTTGGCGATACACGGGTGACCGGCGTGCGGTTGGCCGATGGACGCGAATTGGTCGCCGATTTCGTCATTGTCGGCGTGGGCATCCTGCCCGGCACCACTTTGGCCGAGGCGGCGGGGCTGGCCATCGAAAACGGCATCCGAACGGATGATATTGGCCGCACATCGGACCCGCATATCTGGTCGGCGGGCGATTGCGCCTCGTTCCCGTGGAAGGGCGGGCGGCTGCGGCTGGAATCGGTCGGCAATGCCATCGAAATGGCCGAAGCCGTGGCGGAAAACATCATGGCCCTGCAGACCGGCGAGGTGGCCAGGCCCTATCAGGCCCATCCGTGGTTCTGGTCGGATCAATATGACTGCAAATTGCAGATCGGCGGGTTGAACACCGGCTATGACCGGATCGTCACGCGCGGACCCGTGGCCGAGGCTGTCAGCTTTTGGTATTATCAGGGCGACAGCCTGCTGGCCGTCGATGCCATGAACGACCCGCGCGCCTATATGGTGGGCAAAAGGCTGATCGAGATGGGCCGCAACCCCGATCCCGCCGCGATTGCCGATCCCGCGACCGAGTTGAAGGCGCTTTTGAAGTAATGCGGATCATCGGCGGCCAGTGGCGCGGCCTGAAGCTGACCGAGGTCGGCGCGGGCGATCCTGCCGCCCATCTGCGCCCGACCTCGGACCGGGTGCGCGAGGCGATCTTCAACCTGCTGATCAACGGCGGTTATGGCGATCCGGTGACGGATGCGCGCGTGCTGGACCTGTTTGCGGGAACCGGAGCCCTGGGGCTGGAGGCGCTGTCGCGTGGCGCCGCGTCCCTGACCCTGGTCGATGATGGCACCGCCGCCCGCGCCCTCATTGCAAAGAACATCGCCCTTTGCCGCACGACGGCGCAGCACCTGCGCCTGAACGCCACACGCTTGCCCCCCAATCCGGACGCCCCGTTTGATCTGATCTTCCTGGACCCGCCCTATGGCAAGGGTCTGGGACAGGCGGCCCTGGCCTCGGCGCTGGCGGGCAACTGGCTGGCGGCGCAGGCGCTGGTGGTGTGGGAAGAGGGTTCCGCCCTTGCGCCCCCGCCCGGTTTCGACCAACTGGATCAGCGCCGCTATGGCGACACCATCGTCACCATGCTGAGGGCCCCATGAAAGCCGTGATCTTTGACTGCGACGGCGTGGTGATGGACAGCGAGCCCGTGTCCTTTGCGCTTTTGTCCGAACAATTGGCGCTTTATGGCCATCCGATGGGATTGTCACAGATGCGCGGCCTGTTTCTGGGCGGCACGATCCGCAGCTTTTGGGCAGGCGCGCGGGCTATGGGTGTCGCTTTGCCCGCGGATTGGGTCGAGGCGCATTACCAGCGCATGTTCGCAGCCCTGAAACAGGGCGTGCCCTTGGTGCCGGGCATTCTGGGCGTCCTGGATGCGCTGGATGCGGCGGGGCTGCCCTGTGCCATTGGTTCGAACGGTCCCTTGCGAAAGATGGAGATCATGTTCGCCCTTCACCCCGGCCTGTGGCAACGCTTTGGCGGGCGGGTGTTTTCGGCGCAAACCATGGGTGCGCCGAAACCTGCGCCCGATGTCTATTTGCATGCCGCCAAAGTCATGGGCGTGGCCCCGCAGGATTGCGTGGTGATCGAGGATTCGGTGTCCGGTTTGCGCGCGGCCCAGGCCGCCGGAATGCCAGCCTATGGCTTTGCCGCTGATGATGAGGGTGCAGAACTGGCCGCCGCCGGGGCGACGGTGTTTCACCGGATGCAGGATTTGCCGGGGTTGTTGGGTTTGACCCGGACCTGATAGCCGGGCGTGCGCCCTACACTCGCTTTTGAAAGGTGATCGAGGTGGGCCGGGAAAACCCCTCATGCGCCTTTCGACCCGTCTCGACAAAACCCAGGCGACGAAAGACGGCGTGGTTTTCAACCAGTTCGACCCGCGTTTCCAGTTCAAGGATCGGTAGGACCAGGTCCCGCGCCCGCGCTTCTGCCTTGGCCACCAGGTCCCGCGCCAGACCCCGGCCCTGCAAACCGGGGTCCACCGCCAGCTTGCCCAGATAAAGCCGCCCCGGCATGACCGTGAGGAACATGCAGGCGCGCAGCGGCGCATCGACCCAGACCTCGCCCGTCCGGGCCTGTTCGGCGACCCCGTCCGCCGTCAGGTTGTGCAGCGACGATGGCGGGTCAATCCGCCCCTCCATCCCGGCAAAGGCGCGGTGGATCAGGTCCAGCACCCCGGCCCAGTCATAGGGGTCTTGCGCCCGTTCGATCACTTGCGTTTCAGCCCGTCGTTGAGATGGACCCAAGGCAGGATTTCATCCGTGTGGACATGGGCGGTTGGCGCATAGATCGCAGGATCGTCCAGCGTGGCCGCAAAAAAGTGGCATTCGACCGGAAACCGATCTGACCGATAGGTCATCTGGCTGCCACAGGCCGGGCAGAAGTCGCGCCAGACATCCGGGCTGGAATTATAGGTCGCAGGCCGCACCCCAGTCCAGCGCCAATGGCCATCCTTGACCCCAAGGTACGAGGTGAAGCCAGACGAAGTCGCCCGACGGCAGCTTTCGCAATGGCAATGCGCCTGCCAAAGCGGCGGGGCGTCGCATTCAAAGCGAACCGCGCCGCACAGGCAGCGGCCACCATAGGGCAGGGGAAAAGCGTTCATGCCACCAGATTGCGCGCCCAAGGCGGCGGGATCAAGTGACAACATATTGTGGATAAGCCAGCCGATTCCGCCATAGGCGGGGCGTTCGGGTTGACAGTAACCGGTGCGAGGCCAAGATGGGCCAATTGGAATCACGGGGATCCTTTTGCGCCTGACCCGCCTGCGCCTGAACGGCTTTAAAAGCTTTGTCGACCCTACGGATCTGGTGATTCATGAGGGGCTGACGGGTGTGGTCGGGCCCAATGGCTGCGGCAAGTCGAACCTTTTGGAAGCCCTGCGCTGGGTCATGGGGGAAAACCGATCCTCGGCCATGCGCGGCGCCAGCATGGATGACGTGATCTTCAACGGCGCCGCCAGTCGCCCGGCGCGGCATTTCGCGGAAGTTGCCATCACGATCGACAATGCCGACCGGCTGGCCCCGGCGGGGTTCAACGATGCCGACCAGATCGAGATTGTGCGCCGCATCACGCGCGAGGCGGGGTCGGCCTATAAGGCCAACACCAAAGAGGTGCGCGCCCGCGACGTGCAGATGCTGTTCGCCGATGCCTCGACCGGATCGCATAGCCCGGCTTTGGTGCGGCAGGGCCAGATCACCGAGCTGATCAACGCCAAGCCCAAGGCGCGGCGGATGATTCTGGAGGAGGCAGCTGGGATCAGTGGCCTTTACCAACGCCGCCACGAGGCCGAACTGCGCCTGAACGCGGCCGAGGTCAATCTGACCCGGGTCGATGATGTGCTGGAGGCCTTGGCGCAGCAGTTGTCGTTGCTGACGCGACAGGCCAAGCAGGCCGCCCGCTACCGCGAGATCGGCGAGGAATTGCGCCGGGCCGAGGGGATGCTTTTGTACCTGCGCTGGCGCGAAGCCGAAATTGCCCGCGCCGAGGCCGACAGCCATCTGCGCCAGCGCCTGACACTGGCCGCACAGGCCGAAGCTGCCGCCCGCGCCGCCACCAAGGCGCGCGAAGGGGCCGAGGACGTCTTGCCGCCGCGCCGCGAGGATGAGGCGGTCGCCGGGGCGATCTTGCAGCGCCTGACCCTGCAACGCGCCGCGATTGACGACGAGGACGCCCGCGCCCGCCAGTCGGTTGAAACGCTGAAAGGGCGCATCGGGCAACTTTCGGCGGATATGGACCGTGAAGCCGGGCTGAACCGCGACGCCGGCGAAACCATCGCCCGGCTGGATTGGGAAATTGCCCAGCTTGTCAAAGCCTCGGACGGGCACGACGCCCGTCTGGCCGAGGCGGCCGAGGTTGCGCGGGATGCGGCGGCGCTACTTGGTCACCGCGAGGGAACCCTGTCGCAGGCCACGGAAGACGCGGCACGGCTTGGCGCGCGGCACCAGTCAACCCAGCGCCTGCTGACCGATTGCCGCACGACGATTGACAAGGCCGAAGCCGAAACCGACCGCGCCAAAGCAGCCGCCGAAGGGGCCGAGGCCGCCCTGACCGGGGCGACCGGGGCCTTTGCTGCCGCAGAAGAGGCACAGCGCGCCGCAATGGCTTTGGCCGCCGAGGCAGAGCAAACCCTGTCCGCCGCCGAAGAGGCCCGCGCCGCCACCCAGACCCGCGAGGCCGAGGCGCGGGGGGCCCGGTCCGCTGCGGAAGGCGAGGCCAATGCGATCCGTGCCGAGGTGGCCGCGCTGGCAAAGCTGGTGGCACGCGAGGCGCAGGCGGGATCGCAGCTGTTGGACCGGCTGACGGTGGAACCGGGCTATGAGGCGGCACTGGGTGCGGCGCTGACGGATGATCTGCGCGCACCGGAAATTGCGGGGGCCGCGCGTTCCGGCTGGGTTGTGCTGGACCAATACGATCCGCCGCAGCCGCTGCCAGCCGGCTCGACCCCCCTGGCCACGCATGTCGGGGCGCCTGCGGTGCTGGACCGTCGCCTGGCCCAGACCGGGCTGGTCGAGGCCGTGGACGGCGCGCGGCTGCAAACCATGCTGCAACCCGGCCAGCGGCTGGTCAGTCTGGAGGGCGATCTGTGGCGCTGGGACGGGTTCCGCGCCGGGGCGGATGATGCGCCTTCGGCTGCTGCGCTGCGGTTGCGCCAGTTGAACCGATTGGTGCAGTTGAAACGCGATCTGGAGGATGTGGCCGCCCGTGCGGATGGCGCGGCGCAGGCCCATGACGCGCTGCAGGCCCGGTTGACCGAACTTTCCCGCGCCGATCAGATGGCGCGCGACGCCCGCCGTGCGGCTGATGCCCGCGTGACCGAGGCGAACCGGGCCGCGGCCCGGGCCGAGGCCGACCGCTCGATCGCCGGGGGCAAGCTGGAGGCGGCGCATCTGGCGCTGGCCCGTCATGCCGATGACGCCTTGGGCGCGCGTTCAAGGCTGGCCGAGGCCGAGGTGGCGCTGCGCGATCTGGGCGATCTGGAGGCGGCCCGTCGCACCGTGGAAGACGCCAAGATGACGGTCGAAGGCGCCCGCATCTCGATGATGTCGGCCCGGGCTGGCCATGACGAATTGCGCCGCGAGGGCGAGGCGCGCCTGCGCCGCAAGCAGGAGGCGACCAAGGAGCTGTCAGGTTGGCGGCACCGTCTGGACACCGCCGAAAAGCGCATGGCCGAACTGGAGGCGCGCCGCGCCGAGGCCGAGGCCGAACTGACCAAGGCGGCAGCCCTGCCGGACGAGCTGGCCGCCAAGCGGGCCGAGGTGGCCGATGGGATCGACACGGCTGAGGCGCGCCGCCGCAAGGCCTCCGATGCCCTGACCGAGGCCGAGGCCGCGCTGCGATCCGCGCAGGATGCCGAGCGCGAGGCCGAGCGTGCCGCCAGCGAGGCGCGCGAGGCCCGTGCCCGCGCCGAGGCCCGCGCCGAAGCCGCCCGCGATGCCA
This sequence comes from Rhodobacterales bacterium, assembly GCA_043718085.1. Classification (GTDB taxonomy): domain Bacteria; phylum Pseudomonadota; class Alphaproteobacteria; order Rhodobacterales; family Rhodobacteraceae; genus Stagnihabitans. The sequence continues at coordinate 8,660 of JAYSWK010000090.1, read as the reverse complement.
GCCGTCTGGCCGCCGAGCGGATCGCCGAGGATGCCGGGGCCACGCCGGATCAGCTGATGGATACGCTGAAGCTGGACCCCGACCGCATCCCCGCCGCTGACCATCTGGAAACCGATGTCGCCCGGCTGAAACGCCAGCGCGACGCCTTGGGGGCCGTCAACCTGCGCGCCGAAGAGGATGCCAAGACGGTCGAGGCCGAATATGATGCGCTGCTGGCCGAGAAGCTGGATCTGGAAGCGGCGATCAAGAAGCTGCGCAGCGGAATAGCCGGGCTGAACAAGGAGGGCCGCGAACGCCTGCTGACCGCCTTTGAACAGGTCAACACCAATTTCGCCAACCTCTTTACCCATCTGTTCGGCGGTGGCGAGGCGCGGCTGGTTCTGGTGGAAAGCGACGACCCGTTGGAAGCCGGGCTTGAGATCATGTGCCAGCCACCGGGCAAGCGGCTGTCAACCCTGTCGCTTTTGTCGGGCGGCGAGCAGACCTTGACGGCGCTGGCCCTGATCTTTGGCGTCTTTCTGGCCAATCCGGCCCCGATCTGCGTGCTGGACGAGGTGGACGCCCCGCTGGACGATGCCAATGTCACCCGGTTCTGCGATCTGATGGACGAAATGACCCGCCGCACCGAAACCCGCTTTCTGGTCATCACCCACCACGCCGTGACCATGGCCCGGATGGACCGCTTGTTCGGCGTCACCATGGCCGAACAAGGGGTCAGCCAGCTGGTCTCGGTCGATCTGAAGAAGGCGGCTGCGATGGTGGCGTAAAGGGCAAGATGGGCCGAAAACCGGGGATGTCCAAGTTTTGGACATCGTGTTTTTTCGTTTTTTCATAATGGGTTACCGATTTTCGTTAACCAAAATGAAAGGTTTGACACGGGGGTTTTCGCGGAGCCAGAGGTGTCGGAATTTCCCTTCACGCCCGGGCGAGAGGCAGGGAATTCCTGTTTCTCTGAAACGATGCCAGTTCATACGCGGACCTTTCCCTCCTGCCCCGATATGCTTCGGGCAGTCACGTCCCCTGTGCTGGACCGCTGGCCCCGCCCCAAGCAGTGAGGTAGACTGACCTCACGTCAACAAGGCTTCCCCATGAACACGCCATCCCACCTTTTGATCGGAGCTGCCGTTTTTGCCAAACGCGGGAACGGCAAAGTGACGCTTGCGGCCATGGCGGGCGGGGTGTTGCCGGATCTGCCGCTGATTTCGATGGTGATCTGGTGCCTGTGGATCAAGGGCATGACGCCGCAGCTGGTGTTTGATCAACTATACTTCTCGGACAGCTGGCAGCGGCTTTTCGCCATTGATCACAGCTTCTTCTTGTGGGGCGGGCTGTTCGCCTTTGGCCAGTGGCGCAGAATGCCGGTCTTGCGGGCCTTTGCCGGGGCGGGTCTGTTGCACGCCGGGGTCGACTTTCTGGTGCATCACGATGACGCGCGACGCCAGTTCTGGCCATTTTCGACCTATGTGTTTCACAGCCCCGTCAGCTATTGGGACCGGGCACATTTCGGCGGCATCGTGGCCCCGTTCGAGGCGGCGCTGGACGTGGTCTGCGCGGCCCTGTTGGTGCGCCGTCTGACGCGGCCATGGGAAAGACTGGCCGTTCTGGTCGCGACGGCCATGGTGATCGTGCCGACCGTAGCCTTCCTGTTCATGCCCTTTCCGGGCTGAGCCACCAAGTCTTTCCGCCCGCCCCGCCCCATGCTACTGGGGGCCATGACCCCCTTTCCCAGCAAAGATCAGATCCGCCAATGGATCACCGACAATCCCGGACTTTCGGCCAAGCGTGACATCGCCAAGGCCTTTGGGATCAAGGGCGATGCCCGCATCGACCTGAAACGCATCCTGCGCGAGTTGGAAGGTGAGGGTGTGGTCGAAAAGAAGGACCGCGCTTACCGCGAGCCGGGGTCCCTGCCGCCTGTGGCGGTTCTGGAGGTGATCGGACCCGACGCGGACGGCGACCTGATGGCGCGGCCCCTGGAAGAGGGCGTGGACACCAGCCCGCGCATTCTGATCGTGCCGGGCAAGGGTGATCCGGCTTTGGGCGCGGGCAACCGCATTCTGGCGCGGCTGACCAAGGTCGGCGGGCAGGACCATGATTACGAGGCGCGGCTGATCCGGGCGCTGGGCGTCAACCCGCTGAAAGTGCTGGGGATCTTCCGTGCCAATGCGGAAGGTGGACGCATTCTGCCCATCCTCAAGGGCAGCGACAAGGAATGGCGCGTGGCGCGCGATTTCACCGGCGGGGCCCGTGATGGCGAATTGGTCGAGGGCGAATTGGTCGGCAAGCGCATGGTCGGCCTGCCGCAGGCCCGGATCACGGCGCGGCTGGGCGATCCATCGGGGGCGCGCGCGGTCAGCCTGATCGCCATTCACCAGCATGGCATCCCGGATCAATTCCCCGATGCGGTGGTGGCCGAGGCTGACCGCGCCGTCACGGCCCCCTTGGGTCGGCGCGAGGACCTGCGCGACGTGGCTTTGGTCACCATCGACCCGGTGGATGCCCGTGACCGCGACGACGCCGTTACCGCCGCCCCGGACCCCGATCCGCGCAATCCGGGTGGTCATGTCATCTGGGTCGCCATTGCCGATGTCGCCCATTACGTGACGCCGGGCAGTGCGCTGGACCGCGAGGCGCGCAAGCGGGGCAATTCGACCTATTTTCCCGACCGCGTGGTGCCGATGTTGCCCGATGTGCTGTCGGGCGATCTGTGCAGCCTGCACGAACATGTCGACCGGGCCTGTCTGGCCGTGCGCATGGTGCTGGACGCCCATGGCACCAAGCTGTCGCACCGCTTTACCCGCGGCCTGATACGGTCGCGCGCATCGCTGAATTATGCCCAGGTCCAGATGGCGATGGATGGCGCGGCGGGCGGGGTGACGGAACCCCTGTTGGAAGGGGTCCTGCGGCCCCTTTATGCGGCCTATGCGGCGCTGAAAGCCGCCCGCGCGGCACGTCAGCCGCTGGATCTGGACCTGCCCGAACGCAAGATCATCCTGAGCGATGAGGGCCAGGTCACCTCGGTCGCTTATGCCGAACGGTTCGATGCGCACCGCCTGATCGAAGAATTCATGGTTCTGGCCAATGTCGCCGCTGCCGAGGAATTGCAGCGCCTGAAAAAGCCCCTGTTGTTCCGCGTCCACGAGGAGCCAAGCCCCGAAAAGCTGGAAAGCTTGCGTGAAGTGGCCGAGGGCGCTGGTTTTGCCTTGTCCAAGGGTCAGGTCTTGCAAACGTCACAGCTGAACAAGCTGTTGGCGCAGGCCCAGGGCACGGAATTTGACGAGCTGATGAACATATCGACCCTGCGGGCCATGACCCAGGCCTATTACAGCCCGCAGAATTTTGGCCATTTCGGGCTGGCCTTGCGCAACTATGCCCATTTCACCTCGCCCATCCGGCGCTATTCCGATCTGATCGTGCACCGCGCTTTGATTGCCGCCCATGGCTGGGGCGAGGACGGGCTGTCGGGCTGGGACGCGGAAAATCTGGAGGAGACGGCCAAGCTGATTTCGGACACCGAGCGCCGCTCGATGATGGCCGAGCGGGACACGAATGACCGCTACCTTGCCGCCTATCTGGCGGACCGGGTCGGGGCCGAGTTTGCAGGCCGCATCTCGGGTGTGCAGAGATTTGGGCTGTTCGTGAAGCTGGACGAGACGGGCGCCGATGGGCTGATCCCGATTCGCAGCGTTGGACGCGAGTTTTTCCATTATGACGAGGCAAGCCAGACCCTGACCGGCAGCGATTCGGGTCAGGTGATCGGGCTGGGACAAAGGGTGCTGGTGCGGCTGGCCGAGGCGACACCGGTGACGGGCGGATTGACGCTGGAGCTGTTGTCGATCGCGGGTGCCGCATTGGCGCAAGGGCGGCCCAGCCGGGGCAAATACGGGCCGGACAAGCGGTCGGCCAAGCCTGCGGCACGGAGACTGAAACGCAAGCGGCGGTAAGACTATTCTGCGCCGTGTCTGGCGGTCCTGGTTTCAGGGCCACCGGATTCGCCCGGCGCCGGGGAAGAAGATTTTTCGTGCGAAAAATCTTCGGATTCCCCTTGTCGCGGCGCGGCGCTACACTGGCCCGATGAACCGCCGTCGCGCCATTTTCATTGGGCTTTGCCTTGCCGTGCTGGCCCCCATCGCCAAGGGACAGACCATGACCCAACCCAGTGGCACGGCCGAGGGCCTGCGGGCCTGGATCGCCGCCTTCCGCCCGCGCGCCCTGCAGGCCGGGATCACGCCGCAAACCTTTGACCGCCATATGCCCGGCGTCTCGTTCCGGCCCGATGTGCTGGAGCGTGATGCCCGGCAGGACGAATTCACCAAGACGATCTGGGACTATCTGGACAAGGCGGTCTCGGACGACCGCATTGCGGCCGGGCAAAAGGCACTGGCACAGCGGGCTGGGCTGATGGACCTGATCGAAGCGCGCTATCAGGTTGATCGTCAGGTCGTGCTGGCGATCTGGGGGCTGGAAAGCGCCTTTGGTCAGGTGCGCGGCGATATTCCGGTGCTGGATGCGGTGGCCACGCTAAGCTATGACGCCCGCCGCGCGGTGTTTTTCGAGGCCGAGTTGATCGCGGCGCTGCTGATCTTGCAAAAGGGTCAGGTCGGGGTTGCGGATTTCAAAGGCTCCTGGGCAGGGGCCTCGGGGCATACGCAATTCATGCCGAGCTCGGTCCAGGCCACGGCGGTCGATTTGCAAGGCACGGGCCTGCCGGATCTGTGGTCGGATGATCCATCGGATGCTTTGGCCTCGACGGCGGCCTATCTGGCCAAGGCGGGGTGGAAAATGGGCGTGCCCTGGGGCTGGGAAGTGGTTTTGCCGCAGGGTTTTGATGTGGCCATGACCGGCGGGCGGACCCAGAAGCCGATGTCAGCCTGGTCCGCACTTGGTCTGACGCTGGCCGATGGCACGGACCTGCCGCAAGCCCATTGGGCGGCCCTTCTGTTGCCCGCAGGCGCCCGTGGCCCAGCCTTTCTGATCACCGACAATTTCGCCGCGATCGAGGCTTATAACCGCGCCGACAGCTATGTCATCGCCGTGGGCCACCTGTCGGACCGCATCATGGGCGCGGGGCCGATCCGGCACGACTGGCCGCGCGACTTGCGGGCCCTGACCCTGCCCGAACGGCAGGAAATGCAGGCCCGCCTGAAGGCCGAGGGCCTTTATGCCGGCGAGCCGGATGGCAAGGTCGGACCCCTGACCCTGGCCGCGGTGAAGGCCTTTCAGACGGCGCAGGGCATGGCGCCCGACAGCTATGCCAGCCTGCCGGTGCTGGAGGCGCTGCGGGCCAGGCAGGGCAACGCGATCCCGCCACCGCCGGATGCGGTCGAATAAAGCGGGATGAGTTTGCATGGTCGCGAAAAACGCTGCCTCTCGCATTCGCTCGAACGCGCATTTCGATGAGGTTGTTTCCATGAAACCTCATCCCGCTCAAAAGCGGGATGGGTCCTTATCGACGGATCAGCTGTGGCGGATCGTGTCACCGGGTTGCAGGGTCGGAAACAGCTCGACCACCTCGGGACCATGGCCCGGATCCTCGTTGCGGCGGGCGATGATCTGGGCGGCACGGCGGCCAATTTCAAGGCGGCAAGCATCCATCGTGGCCAAACGGCTGGGCAGACCGTCAAGCAGTTCCAGACCGTTGAACCCGGCAAGCCCGATCTTTCCCGGCACGTCGAGCCCATGGTCGCGGCAGTAAAGCAGACCGCCCGCACCGATCATGTCATTGGAATAATACAGAAAATCGACATCTGCATTGCGGGCCAGGACCGCCGCCGTCATCTCGCGCCCCTTCAAAAGCGCCGAGCCGCCCGAGTAATATTCGCGGTCGACCAGATCAATTCCCGCCCGCTTGAGCGCCTCTTCAAATCCTTCCAGCCGCTTGCGGGCGCGAAAGTCGCCGGCCATTTGCGTGCCCAGAAAGGCGATGCGGCGGTAGCCCGACGCGACAATCGCCTCGGCCATCTGACGGCCTGCACGGCGGTGCGAGATGCCCACGGCACTGTCCATCGGATTGCCGTCGATATCCATGATCTCGACCATCGGAATTCCGGCCTGGGCCATCATCGCCCGCGCGGCGGCGCTGTGTTCCAGCCCGGCGATGATGATGCCCGAGGGCCGCCAGCTGAGCATTTCGTAAAGCACCGTCTCTTCGCGCTCTTGCGAATAATTGGTCACGCCGACCACGGGTTGCAGGCCGGTATTGTCCAAGGTTTCGGAAATGCCGGTCATCACCTCGGGAAAGACCATGTTCTTGAGCGAGGGGATGATCACCCCGACCAGGTTGACGCGCTGGCTGGCCAGGGCCCCGGCGATCTTGTTGGGCACATAGCCAAGGGCGCGGGCCGCCTCGAGAACCCGGGCGCGGGTCGGGGCCGAGACATCGCCACGATTGCGCAGGACACGGCTTACCGTCATTTCACTGACGCCCGAGGCTTCGGACACGTCCCGCAGGGTCAGCGTCCGCTTTGGCTCAAAACCTGGTACTTTTGTCACGTTTCCGGGGCCCCGCCTGCTGTCGCCCCTTTGTTACCGTCAATTGCGCCCTTGTCAAAGGCTGGCATTCGCTCATGTCGATGCCCCGCGCCGCGTGGCGCAAGTCAGTGCTTGCGAAACGTGCGGATTTGCCGCCATGTTCGGACAAAATCGCGCAAAAAAGGCGAGCCGTGAAAACATTGATCCTGCACCTTGGTCTGCAAAAGACCGGCTCGACCTCGATCCAGGAAACCTTTATGTATAACCCCGAGCCCTTGGCCGCTGCGGGGTATCGATATGCCATTTTGGGCTGGCCGGACGAGACAAATTCCAACCATTCCTTCCCGCTGATCGTGGCCTTCTCGGATGGCTGGCAGACCAATCCCGAAATCGCCCGGCGCAATTGGAAGGTGGATGGGCTGAAGACGCATTTCATGGCGGAAATCAATCGTGCCCTTGATACGGACCAAAACGTCATCTTTTCCGGCGAAGATATTTCCGACATCCCGGTTGAGGGGCTGCGCGCCTTTTCCGACCTTGCCCGGGAAAAGGGCTTTGCGGTGCGACCGATCATGTTCGTCCGGCCACCGCTGGAGTTCATCACCAGCATGTCGCAGACCCGCATCCGCCATGGCGATCCCTTCCATATTTTCGAGGGCCAAAAGAGCGCCAATATTGATGTCTGCCTGCAGGTCTGGCCGGACATGACATGCATCGTGTTTCAAGTGGCGGCACGGCATCCCAAGGGCCCCTGCGGAATGCTGGTGGATGCTTTCGGGCTGTCGTCGTCAGATCGTTACGAGGTCGTGAGTGCGAACAACAGCATGTCCGATTTTTCCACGCGGATCATCGGGCACATAAACCGGCAGATCCCGCTGTATCTGGACGGTGCGGTCAACCCGTTGCGCCACTATCTGGATACCGAGCCTTTGGCGCAGATCAAAGGACCCAAATTCATCCTGACCCGGTCGGAATTCATGGGCGTCCGCGAATTTGTTCAGACGGAAAACGCGGCGATTGCCCAATTGCTGGGCCCTGAATTCTGCGACCAGAGTTTCAATTTCGGCGACACGCCGCACCCCTGGGCCGCATCGGCGCTGGGGGAATTGGCCGAGGCGATGAAACCTTTGGCCAAGCCTTTGAAAGACTGCATCCGGGGCTATTTCAGCCATTCGCCCGATGTCAGCCTGACCGAGCGCAAGCTGGCCAAAGACATTCTTGGCCGGGGGCCAAAACCGTAGCGACGGTCAAATTCGTCCAAAAACCGACAGCCCATAGATCGTCATGGGCAACAGGGCGCCGGCCGTCGAAAGCGTCAGGCGGATGCGGTTGACCGCCCGGCCGGCCGCGGCCTCCATCAGGGTCGTGCGGTCGATCCGAATGTGTTTGAACGTCGCAAAATCGGTAATGGCGATTGGACCAACATCGACCCGTTCAGAATAGCCATCGCCGTCGATGATGAATTGCGCATAGCTTTGGATCGGCGTGTCGGACGACATTTTCAGCACACATTCGATCCAGACATAATCGGTGGGGTTCTGGATCGGCATCACAATTTCGTAAGTAAACCAGGCTTGGGTCCCTGCACCCTTTGGTTCGGCCCGCACGCCAAATGCTGCCTCGGGCCCGGTCCGGTGCAATTCGGACAGCGCGAAGCTGGAAATCTCGACCTGGGTTTCGGGGTCCGCCGAGCCAAATTGAAAGAAGGCAGGGCAGGGTTCATAGCGCCCGACGATCGTTGCCTTGGGCAGGCCGGTCGCGCGAAAGGCGGTGTAATCTGGCGGTGTCAGGGCGACCACACCGTCTTCGTCATAACTGGCAGGGCCGATGATCGAATGGTTCGGCGCGGTCTGTGCCAGCCGTTCCAATTCGTCCAGACGCCCGCGCAACTCTGCGACCAGGGTTAATAGTGCTGCACGTTCCCGCATCGTTACCGTCTCACTTTTCAATCAGATTTCGCACATCGGACAGTTTTGCCTCTAACCTGTTGGCACGGGCCCGTTCCCAATCCCAGTCTCTTGCCAGTTTCGCAAGGTGCTGCTTTTGATCGGATCGCGCCTTGACCATGTGAAGCAGAACCGCAAAATTCGGGTCGATCCGGTCGCCCAGGACGCGCATCTCGTCTTGCACCTGGGCAAAGTCCTGCCGTGCAAGGAATTCGGCGACATACCATTGCACGTCTTCGATCC
>JAYSWK010000089.1:0-14623 GCA_043718085.1 Rhodobacterales bacterium | reverse complement strand
TGGTCCAAAAGCTCGGCGGCAGGTTCCTGCGTGGCGCGGTCGCGCACCATCTCGATCCCGATGAACAGGCCAAGCCCGCGTACATCGCCGATGGCGGGGTGACGGGCGGCAAGGGCGCGGGCGCCGTCCATCAGTCGATTGCCAAGCGTCAGGCAGCGCCGTTGCAGCCGTTCGTCCCGGATCACATCCAGCACGGCCATCCCTATGGCGGCGGACACCGGATTGCCGCCGAAGGTGTTGAAATACTCCATCCCATTGGCAAAGGCCCCGGCAATATCGGGTGTGGTGATGACGGCGGCCAAGGGGTGGCCGTTGCCGATGGGCTTGCCCAGGGTGACGATGTCAGGCACCACGCCCTGGGTTTCAAAGGCCCACATATGGCTGCCGACGCGGCCAAAACCGACCTGCACCTCATCCGCCAGGCACAGGCCCCCGGCAGCACGGACAGGGGCATAGGCGGCGGCGAGATACCCCGGTGGCGGCACGATCTGACCCCCGGTGCCCAGAATGCCTTCGGAAAAGAACAGCGCAGGCTTGCGCCCGTCGCGCGCAAGGTCCGCGATCTGGTCGGCGACACTCTCGGCATAGAACGGACCCCCGCCTTCGCCCCGAAGCCGCCCACGATACGGGTCAGGCAGCTCGGCGACGCGGACATGGTCCGGCCTGCCCTGCCCGCCCGTGCCGTTGAATTTGTAGGGGCTGACGTCGATCAGGCTGGACAGATGCCCGTGATAGGCATGATCGACCGTGATCAGGTCATGGTGACCAGTGGCCGCCCGCGCCAGCCTGATCGCCAGATCATTGGCCTCGGACCCCGAATTGACAAAGAAGGCCACCGACAGGGGGGCCGGAAACAGCGCCGTCAGCCGGTCGGCATATTCGACAAGCGTATCATGCAGATAGCGCGAATTGGTGTTCAGCCGCGCCATCTGACCCTGCGCCGCCGCCACCACCCGGGGGTGCTGATGGCCGACGTGGGCCACGTTGTTCACCATGTCCAGCCAGCGGTTGCCCTGATGGTCGATCAGATGACACCCCTGCCCCGCCACGATCTTCAACGCCTCGGGCGCATAGGCGATGGACAGGGATCGCCCGATGCGGCGCTGGCGCTGGCCGGTCAACCAGTTGGGCGCGCGCGGCACGGTCACGGCGGCGGGAATGGGCAGACCAAGGATCACCGATGGGTCGGGGGCAATGTCGCGCCAGATCTGCCAGTCGCGGCCCACACCCACGCCATGCATCCGCGCCTCCAGACCCAGATGATCGGTGACGATCTGGAAATGCAGATGCGGCGGCCAGTTGCCGTTTTCATGCCGCGCGCCAAAGGCGGCAAAGGCCTGACCCTCGGCAATGCTTTGGCCTTGGGTCAGGCGGGCAAAGCCGTCGCGTTCCAGATGCCCATAAAGCGTCCAGAAGGTCACCCCATCCGCCTGATGTTCCAGCAGAACGGTGGGGCCGAAGCCGTAAGGCACGGCATCGTCATGCAAAAAGGCGACGCGGCCGGCAAAGGGCGCGTGAACCGGCTCGCCCGCCGGGGCAAAGAAGTCGATGCCGATATGGGTGGTGCGCCGCCCTTCGGCCAAGGCGAAGGCATCGCCTTTGTAAATCCCCCGCTCTTCGCCATAGACCCCTATGGCAAATGCAGCCCCGGCACCGGCAATCTGGTCTTCGCACCATTGGTCGAAAGCCGGGCCATCCAGTGTCGCCAGATGCGCCGCATGGGGGGCCGTGACCGACAGATCGATCCGCACCACCCTTGACGTGTCCCGCTTCAGGATCGGGGCGAAATCATGGGCCTTCCGCTCAAGCCAGCGGCGAACCTGGGCGGCCCCCGGCACCGGGTCAAAGCCACAGGCATCGCGCAGACGCAGGGTTGCAAGGCGCGGGTTTTCGGCGCGCAGGCGTTGCAACTCGCGCCAGACATCGGCCTGGCTGATCAGAAGATAGCGGTTGTCCGGATTGGCCTTGATCTGAACCGCCGCCATGGTGATCGAGGTGGCATAGCGGGTCAGGATCAGATCGAACAGCACCTCGACCTCGGCTTCCAACAGCGGGTTTTCGCCGTGATAGGCGGCGACAATCGGCAAGACCGCACTGATCGGATCATCGCTGCCGATCAGGCCATAGGCGCAGGCTACGGCCAGTTCGACGATACGCCAGCTTTCCACCATGTCGCCAAAGTCCAGAAGGCCCGAGACCCGGCCATCCGGGCTCAGCAACACATTGTAATCATTGGCATCATTATGGATGACCTGCCGGGGGCAAGGCGCCAAGGCGGGCAGGACATGGTCCGCGAACCGCGTCAGGATCGCCGCCACCGCCGCGCGCTTGTCCAGGTCATCAATCGCGGGCACGGCGGGCAAATGCTGATCGGCCTGACCGATGTCCCAACCATAGACGCGCTTGGCCCTTGGATGGGCAAATCCTTCCAGCGCCAAGTCAAGCTGGCCCAAAAGTGCGCCCAGGCTGGTGAAACTGGCCGGGCTGCGCGTGGCCTTGGCCCAGACGGCCCCCTCCAACCACGACAAAAGCCGCGCCTGATAACCCTGGCACGGCACCATTGCGCCCGAAACGGCCCGCAACTGGCGCGACAGGGGCAGATCGGGTGCCCGCGCTGCCAAATGTTCCAGAACCGCGATCTGCAAATCCAGAAGCCCCGCATCCGACCCCGGCGCGTGCAACTTCAAAAGATAGCTGCCACCTGCCCCCGCGACCCGGAAATTCAGGTCATGCTCGCCCGGCAAGGCAGACAGGGTCCCCGACACCCCGAACTCCCGCTGCAGAACTTCGGCCAGTGCTGCCTCTGATACCGCCATCTTCATCCCCACTTGCCCGCCATTTCGACATTCAGCTTTACATAAAAACGTTTTTTTCGTAAACCGATTCCCAAGACATCCGGTTCACTCACTTGGTTCAGGGGTTTGACGATGGGATCTTGCACCCGCAAGCCGTGGCTGACCAGGCCATGAACGTGCTAAGCGTTCGCAACCTGCGAAAGTCCTTTGGCACGGTTGACGTGCTGCGCGGCGTGGACTTTACGGCAGAGTTGGGCGAATTCATTTGCCTGCTTGGGCCATCAGGCTGCGGCAAATCCACGCTTTTGCGCTGCATCGCGGGGCTGGAACAGGTCTCGGGCGGTCAGATCGAGATTGGCGGGCGCGACATGACCGGCGTCAACCCGTCGGAACGCGACCTGGCCATGGTGTTTCAGAACTATGCGCTTTACCCCCATCTGAACGTGCGCAAGAACATGTCCTTCGGCCTGTCGCTGCAAGGCATGAAACGGCCCGAGATTGACCGGCGTGTGGCCGAGGCCGCAAGAATTCTGGCCATCGACGCGCTTTTGGACCGCAAACCCCGCGAATTGTCGGGCGGCCAGCGCCAAAGGGTGGCCATCGGGCGGGCCATCGTGCGCGATCCACAGGTTTTCCTGTTCGACGAACCCTTGTCCAATCTTGACGCCGCCTTGCGCACCCAGACCCGTTACGAACTGGCACGCCTGCACAAGGAACTTGGCCGCACGATGATTTTCGTCACCCATGACCAGATCGAGGCCATGACCCTGGCCACCAAGGTCGTCGTGCTGAACGGTGGCCGGGTCGAACAGGTGGGCCGACCGCTGGATCTGTACCGCCGCCCCGCCAATCGGTTTGTCGCAGGTTTCATCGGCACGCCGCAAATGAATTTCCTGCCCGCATCGGTCGCTGCGGGAAGGGTGACCCTGGCCGGGCAAAGCATGGACCTGGCCGTGGTCGGGGATGGTGCCCGGGTGCGCGAAGTGGGTCTGCGGCCCGAAAACATCCGCCTTTTGCCTCAGGGACAGCCGGGGCTGGTGGCCACGGTTGTCGCGGTTGAACATCTGGGCGCGGAAAGCATGGTCTTTGCCCGCACGCCCGCGGATCAATCCCTGGTCGTGCGCACCGATGGATTGACCCAGATTGCCACGGGCGATGGGGTCACGCTTGGGCTTGACCCAGCCCAGATGCACTTTTTTGACAAGGCCGGGATGCGGGTCGAACTTGCATCCACCTAAGACGACAGCGGGCAAACCCGCATAACCCAAGGGAGGACGACATGAGAAATTGGATGCCGCTGGTTCTGGCCGCAGGCCTTTTGGGCACGGGCGCCTATGCCGACACGACCCTGCGTTTCGCCACATGGGATTCCAACGAATCCCTTGAAATTCAAAAGCAGATTGCCGCGGCTTTTCAGGCCAGCCATCCCGGCGTGACCGTGCAGCTCGAGGCTTACGGCGACGGCTATGACGACAAGATCGCCGCAGGTTTCGGCGCGGGTGACCCGCCGGACGTCATGTATATGTGGAACTTCCCGAACTATGCCGCCTCGCTTTTGCCGCTGGACGCCTATGTGGCCCAGGGCGGCATCGACATGGCCGATTTCGGCGGCGGACTGTTGCCTTACGCCAGCGTCAACAATGCCGATGGCAGCACCAGCCTGATGGGCATTCCGGCGGGCTATACGACCTATGTCGCCTATTACAACAAGGACCTGTTCGACAAGGCGGGCGTGCCCTATCCGACCGACGCCTGGACCTGGGCCGACCTGCGCGCCGCAGCGGCGAAAATCGCCAATCCTGCCGAAAAGGTCTATGGCTATGGCGTTGACGGCAACCCCGACCCCTATGATTTCGAGCTGCACCTGTGGTCGAACGGCACGGGTTTCATCAGCGCCGATGGCGCCACGACCCAGGGCAATCTGAATTCGCCCGAAACGGTCGAGGTCTTTTCGACCTTTGTCGACATGGTGAACAAGGGCGAGGCCGTGCTGTTCGGCGTCGGTGACAGCGGTTCCTACCGCGAGCTTTTCAACGCCGACAAGCTGGGCGTCGTGATCTCGGGCATCTGGCCCCTGCCCGACTTTGAAGCGGCAGGCAAGAATTTCGGCGTCGTGGGTCTGCCCGCGTGGGGTGGCAAGCCGGTTCATTCCCAGGTCGGCATTTCGGCCCTGTCCATCGCCAAGGACAGCAAGAACCCCGATCTGGCGTGGGAATTCGTCAAGTTCTACGCCTCGCCCGAGGCTGTGGCGCTGCGCACCAATGACATCCCGGTGCTGACCTCGGTCGCAGCAAGCCGCGGCATGACCACCGATCCCAAATACGCGCCCTTCATCGCCATGCTGCCGAAAGCCGGCGATAACTTCGCCCCCGCCTTCCTGCGCAATCCGAACTGGGGCCGGGCGCAAGAAGTGGTGTTGGAAGCGATCCAGACCATCTATCTGGACCTTGACCCCAGCACGATCCAGGCCACGCTGGACGACGCCGCCACCCGCGCCGACGCGGCGCTGGCCAAATGACCCGCGCGGCCGCTTTCAAACTGCAAGCGGCCACGCCCTACCTGTTCGTGGCCCCTTGGGTGATTGGCTTTCTGGCCTTCACCCTGGGGCCACTTCTTTTTTCCATCTACATCAGCTTCTTTGACTGGCCCCTGATCGGCAAAGCCGCCTTCAACGGCGGGCAGAACTATGTCGAGGTTCTGACCAATGACCGCGATTTTCAACGCTCGTTGGCGGTCACCCTGAAATTCGCCCTGATGTTTGTCCCGGCCAACCTGATCGTGGCCCTGGGCCTGGCGCTGCTGCTGAACAAGCCGATCTTCGCGTCCGGCTTTTTCCGCGCCGTCTTTTACATGCCCTCGATCATCTCGGGCGTGGCCCTTGTGACCATCTGGTCCTGGCTTCTCAGCCACGAATATGGCGTCATCAACTATATGTTCTCGCTGATCGGCGTGCCGCCGGTGAAATGGCTGGGCAGCAAGGAATGGGCCCCCGTTTCGATCGTTCTGGTCAGTCTGTGGAGCGTGGGCGGCACCATGCTGATCTTTCTTGCGGGGCTGAAAAGCATCTCGCAGGACCTGTACGAGGCGGCCAGCCTGTCGGGCGTCGGGCGCGTCGGTCAGTTCTTCCTGATCACCCTGCCGCTTTTGTCGCCGGTCCTCCTCTTCAACCTGGTCACCACTGTCATCGCCGCCTTCCAGCAACTGACTTTGGCGCTGCTCCTCACCAAGGGCGGGCCGGTCAAATCCACCTACATGCTGGCCATGTATATCTACGACACCGCCTTCAAGCATCAGGACATGGGCTATGCCGCGGCCATGTCGACGCTGATGCTGGTCCTGATCTTTGCCCTGACGCTGGCCATCTTCAAACTGTCATCGCTCTGGGTGTTTTACGAAGCGGAGGTCAAATGAAAGCCCTGCGCTGGACCGCCTTGGCCGTCCTGACCCTTCTTTTCCTGTTTCCCTTTTACTGGACCTTTGTGACCGCGATCAAAGCCAAGCCCGAACTGCTGACCTGGCCCCCCACCTGGTGGCCCGAAACCGCACTTTGGGGCAATTTCGTCACCGCCTGGAACGCCCAGCCCTTTGGCACCTTCCTGTGGAATTCAACACTGGTCACTCTTCTGTCGACCATCGGGCAATTGATCTCCTCGTCGCTTGTGGCCTTTGGCTTTGCCCGCTTCGCCTTTCCCGGTCGCAACGCCTTGTTCATGGTGCTGCTGGCCGCCATGATGATCCCGTGGGACGTGACGATGATTCCGCTTTATATGGAGTTCAACTGGCTGGGCTGGATCAACACGTTGAAACCCCTGATCATTCCGGCCTGGTTCGGGGCACCTTTCTTCATCTTCCTTCTGCGCCAGTTCATCATGTCGATCCCGAAAGAACTGGACGAGGCCGCCAAGATGGACGGGGCCAACATGTTTCAGATCTATTACAAGATCCATCTGCCCCTGATGGCCCCTGCCCTGGTGCTTGTCGGCGTCTTTCAGGTTCTGGCAGCCTGGAATGACTATCTGGGCCCGCTGATCTTTCTGAACACGCAAAGCAAGTACACGCTGACCCTGGGGCTGGCGCAGTTCAAGGGGCTGCACGGCACCGATCTGACGTCGCTGGCCGCCATGACCGTGATCCTGGTCCTGCCGCCCCTGGTGCTGTTCCTGACCGCCCAGCGTTACATCATGGACAGCTCACTGTCGTCGGGGATCAAAGGGTGACGCCGGGCCAAATCTTTTCCAAAAGATTTGCAAATTCCTTCAAAGGAATTTGGCGCCTGCGTTCGAAGGGCCGCCCCTGACATGCTGTTCGACCCCGCCAAAGTCCCCTTTTCGACCCATCAAAGCTTTCTGTGCCTATCCTTCATCGACGGTGCGCTGTGGCTGCGCAACCTGCGCGGTGGCGATGAAAACACCGATCTGGGGCGCATGTTGCGGCTTGAGGTTCTGTCGCAAGGTGTCCCTTGCCAGCCCATATGGTCCCTGACACCCGGCGCGCTGACCGCCACGCTTGATGGGGCGAACCTGGCCTTTTCCTTTGACGGGACCGAACGGATTGCCCTGCACGCCCAAGGGCTTGGCTTGCGACTTTCGTCGGGTTCCAGCAAATATGACTATGCCCAGATGGCCCCCGACCATTGCCATATCAGCTTGGCCCGGCAAGACCTGCGCTGCGATGTCGCCTGCCAAACGGGTCGACAAAGCCTGGATGCGCCCTGGACCGGCCTTGCCGCCGAACATATCACATTGGATCTGACACCCCAGGATGGCATGCTTGACGCCAGCCTTGATATCTACCGCGTGACCCGCCACCCGCGCTCGCTGACGCCACAACCAAAGGCGGCCTTGGCATCGCAGGCAGCCTATGCCGACTTTCGCGCCGCCTTGTCCGGTTGCGATCCGGCCCATGCGGCAGGTCATGCCCTGGCGTCCTATATCCTGTGGTCGAACTATGTGCCGGCCGAGGGGATGTTGAGCCGACCTTCGGTCTATATGTCGAAGAACTGGATGACCAATGTCTGGTCCTGGGATCATTGCTTTGTGGCTTTGGCTTTGCCGCCCGCTTTGGCCTGGGATCAGATGGCGGTGATCTTTGCGGCACAGCATGCCTCCGGCCGCCTGCCCGATTATCTGAACGATATCACTGCGCTGTGGGCTTTTACCAAGCCACCGGTGCATGGCTGGACCTTTGCCCAGCTTGACCCGCCCCAGCACCGCATGGTGCTGCAATGGCTGACCGCCCAAGCCGATAACTGGCTTGCCGGTCCCAGCTGGAACGGGCTGCCCGCCTATGCCCATGGCAATGATGCAGGTTGGGACAATGCCACTGCCTTTGCCCAAGGCACACCCGTCGTCACCCCCGATCTGGCCACCTTTCTGATCTTGCAACTGGACGAGATCGCGCGCCTGCACAGAGTGCTGCACGAACCGGACCTGGCCGTGCAGGCGCGGACAAGGGCCGATCAGCTTTGTCAGTCCTTGATCCAGCATTTGTCGACGGGCACAGGCTTTTGCGCCCGGCTCCTGGACGGAAGTCAGGTCACAGCCGACCGCTCGCTCCTGTTGCTGCTGCCCCTGCTGCTGGGTTCACGCATTCCCTTGGCATTGCGCACCAAAATGCTGTCCACGCTGAAGACCGGCGATTTTCTGACCCCGCACGGCCTGGCGACCGAAGCCATCTCGTCGCCCTTATATAAGCCCAATGGCTATTGGCGCGGGCCGATCTGGGCGCCCACCACATTGCTGTTGGTCGATGCCCTGGACCGCAATGACCAAAGCGCGCTGGCCGATGATATCTCAGCGCGGTATCTGGATCTGTGCCAGCACAGCGGCATGGCCGAAAACTTCGACGCGCAGACCGGGGCGGGGCTGCACGACCCGGCCTTTGCCTGGACCTCGGCCGTCTATCTGATCCTGGCCGCCCGGCTTCAGCGCCGGGCACGGATGATTTCGCGATAGATCTCGGCCGACAGTTTTGGCACCCGCTTTTGCGTCGCGTAATCGACATGAACGATGCCAAAGGGCACGGTATAACCGTAAGCCCATTCGAAATTGTCGGTCAGCGTCCAGGCGAAATAGCCCTGCACCGGCACGCCGTTTTGCCGCGCCATATCCATCTGTTCGATGTGATCGACGTAATAGCGCGCGCGCTGGACATCCTCGATCCTTCCCATGGCGTCCAGCTGTTCAATCGGCGTCGCCATGCCGTTTTCCGAGACATGGATGGCTTTGGGCGCATAGTTTTCATGCACATAAATCAGGATGTCATAGAGGCAGCGCGGAAAGATTTCATAGCCAACGGCGGTATAGTCCCCCGGCGGGTTGACGCGCTGAAAGTTCAGGGGCGGCCATTCTCCCCCCGCCTGCATGACCGACCGGCGATAGATATTGACGCCCAGATAATCCAGCGGGGCCGCAATCACCGCCGCGTCACCGGGCTGTTCATCGGGCCAGATATCGGCGCAAAGGTCGCGCAATTCCTGCGGGTAACGGCCCTTGAACACCCCGTCCAGATAGAACCGGTTCTGCGCCAGTTCGAAATGCCGCGCCGCCCGCACATCGTCCGGCGCATCGCTGGCCGGTTCCGGCACGTTCAGGTCCAGCACGATGCCGACCTTGGCCTCCGGCGCCGCCGCCCTGATGCGCGGCACGGACAGCCCATGGCCCAATAGCGCGTGATGGCTGGCCAACAGCCCGCCCTTCGCCCCGTCGTGAAAGCCCGGCGCATCCTCGCCCGAGGCATGGCCCGACCAGCAAAAGGTCCAGGGTTCGTTCAGCGTGGTCCAGTGGCCGACGCGGTCGCCGTAAGCCCGCGCCATCGCCTCGGCATGGTCGGCCAGCCGGTAGGCCGTATCGCGTTTGTACCAACCACCCTTGTCCTGCAAGGCCTGCGGCAGGTCCCAATGATACAGCGTCACATAGGGGGCGATCCCCGCCGCCAAGAGGCCATCCACCAGCCGGTCATAGAACGCCATGCCCGCCGGGTTCAACGCCCCTGCCCCGTCGGGCTGCACCCGCGACCAGGATATCGAAAACCGGTAGGCGTCCAGCTCCAGCCCCCGCATCAGGCGAATGTCGTCCTGCCACAGGTGGTAATGATCGCAGGCGACATCCCCCGACGATCCATCGACAATCACCCCCGGCTTGCGGCAAAAGCGGTCCCAGATATTCTCGCCCTTGCCATCGGCATCCCAGGCCCCCTCGATCTGATAGGCCGCCGTCGCCCCGCCAAAGACAAAGCCTTTGGGCAGATGCAGCGCGCGGGCGCGGGCCATCAGGGTTTCAACGTTTGACATGGAACTTCCTTTCGATCGAGGCAATCAGGCTGGCCGCAACCAGCGTCAGCAGCAGGTAAAAGATCGCCGCCGAATTATAGGGGGCGAAGGGCAGGAACGAGGCCGACTGAAACTCGCGCATCCTTTGCGTCACATCGCGGATCGACAGGATCGACAAGAGCGACGTGTCCTTGAGGATCGCAATGAATTCGTTGCCCAAGGGCGGTATGACGATGCGGAACGCCTGCGGGATGACGACATGGCGCGCGGTTTGCCAGCGGGTCAGGCCCAAGCTGCGCGCGGCCTCCAACTGACCCTGGGGCACGGCATTCAGACCGGCGCGAAATATCTCGGCCAGATAGGCCGAATAGGCCAAGGCCATGGCGACGATGCCGCGCAGCATATTGGGCGGATCAATGAACCCACCCGTGCCCGCCTTCAACGCACCCGCCAGCGGCAGGCCGATATACAGAACAATCACCAGCATCGGAATGCCACGGATCGTATCGACCAGAAACTCGGCCCCCACCGAAAACGGATGGCGGCCATGGACATAGCCACCCAAGGTCAGCAGGCCCAGCACAATGGCCAACACGACGAAACCGGCAACAGCGGCCTTGTTGGCATCGGGCAAGGCCTGAACCGACCAGATCGTTTGCTTGGCCAAGACCGCTGGCACCAAAGCCGCGCTGACATCATGGCCCAATGCCGCCATGGCCGCGGCCGGGTCCTTGAAAGTCTGCAGGTTTCGCTCGATCCCGTCGCCACCCGGAAAGCGGCCAAAGCGCACGGCATCAATCAGCCCCTGCGGCGTGCCGGGGGACACGGCGATCTTGGCGGAAAGATCGCCCACCAAAGCAAACCCCTGTTTCGGTTGCGAAACCTGCCACAGCGCCAGCGCCAGAAACACGGCGATCAGGCCGCCAAACAGCGGATAGGTCCGCCGCACGACCCGCAATTGCAACAGGCCAATCCAGCTTAGCCCCAAGACCAGCGCCAACAGATAGGCCAGAATGGCCGCCCGCAGCGTCGTGGCCACCCCGGCGGCAAAACCCAGATAGGCGAACAGCACGATATAGGCCAAGCCAAAGCCATTCAGCACGCCCAGCGTCCATTTCGCCCCCCGCCGTGGCAGCGCCGCAAATGCCAAAGCGGACAGCGCGCCATAGACCAGCGCCCCCCACCACAGCCATGTCTCGGTCGCAGCCAGCGCCGCATCTGTCAGACGGCGCGGGGTTTCGCCCCGCACCACCAGATCCGAGGTGAACCCGTCCACCGCATTGGCGACAACCGATGCGGCAAAGGGCAAGGCATGGCCCGCCAGAACCAACCCGGTCAGCCCAAGGCAGATCAGCCCCAGAACCCGGCGCCATGCAGACCAGCGCAGCACCGCCAGCCCGCAGGCGAAAGCCCCGACCAACAGCACAAACCCCGGCACCAGCCTGCCCGCCCCCGGATCAACCCCCACAATCGCGGCCAGCGAACGGGTGTAATCGCCATTGGCCGCGAAAAGGTAGATGATGAAAGGCAAGGCAAACAGGATGACCAGATTGCTGGGCCTGACCTTGCGCAGCAAAGATTGGGCAGCGCCGATCAGTTTCCGGTCCAGTATTTGGCGATCAACTGATCCAGCGTGCCATCGGACTGAATGGCCGCCAGCCCCTCGTCAAAGGCCGCGACATTGGCGTCGCCCTTGCGGAACACCAGACCCAGCGGGTCCGATTGCAGATCCTTGACCCCCACAACCAGCGCGCCGGCAAACTGCGCCTCGTAGGCCGGACCATTGGCCCCGTTGATCACCACGCCGTCCACATCCTTATTCTGCAGTGCCAGAACCGAGGCGTTGAACGTGTCATAAGCCAGAACATTGCCTTCGCCCACGATGGAGGTGGCCAGTTCGGCATCGGTCGTGTTGGCCTGGGCCGACAGCTTCTTTCCGGCTTTGAAATCATCCAGCGTCAGACCCGTGTCTTCGGCCCGGATCAGAATGGCCTGGCTGTTGATCATATAGGGTGCTGTGAAATCCATCGTCTGCTTGCGCTCGTCCGTGATCGAGACGCCCGAGGCGACCAGATCGAACTGCCCCTCGCCCAAAGCGGCAAAGATGCCGTCCCAGCCGGTGGTCACAAACTCGGCCTTGCAGTTGATCTTGGCGCAGATGGCATTGACCACATCCACGTCGAACCCGGTAATCTGGCCCGTGGCCTGATCGACAAATTCCATTGGCGGCGAGGTCGTGTCGGACCCGACTTTCAACGTGGCACCGCCCAGATCGGCGGCCCAAAGCGGGCTGGTCAGCAGGCTGAAGGCAACGGCAAGTTCAAGTTTCATGGTATCCTCCCAAGGTTTCAGTTTTGTCCAAGACGGTCGCTTTGCCGGACGACAAGGGCCGGGCGCGTAAGTTCGGTCAGATTTTCCGGCGCCTCACCCCCCAGGCGGCGCAGCAGAAACGCCCCCAGATGGCGACCCAGGTCCTCGATCGGCTGGTAGAACGTGGTCAAGGGTGGCGCGAAATAGGCACTGGCATTGATATCGTCATAAGCGATGACCGAGGCGTCGGGGCCGACCTGCCGCCCCCTTTCGCGCAAACCGGCCAGAACCCCCAAAGCCGTGCTTTCGTTGACGCAGACAAACCCGGTGGCAGGGTCCGCCAGATCACTCATCGCCAAAGCGGCGGATTTGCCGTGAAACGTGGTCAGATCCCCGGCCACGATCAGATCGTCACCCGCCGTCTTGCGGGCCTCGGCAAAGGCCCGGCGGTAACCGTCGATCCGGTCCTGCGCATAGGCCAGTTCCGGCGGCGGATTGACCAGTGCGATGCGCCGGTGCCCGCCCGCGATCAACCGCTCCGTCGCGGCATAAGCCGCCCATTCACTGTCGATATCGACATAGGCATAGCTCAGCGCCTGACGGCTGCGCCCCAGGGCGACAAAGGGAAAATCCCGCTCGACCAGGTATCTGATCCTGGGATCGTCGGTCAGGATGCTTGAAAAGATCACCCCATCGGCCAGCTTCTGTTCGACAATCCGCCGGGCGGTGGCCAATCCTTCGGCGCCATTGCGCACCACATGCACGGCGATCTGATAGGGCGAGCCTTCCAGCCCCTTGCTGATCCCACTCAGAATCTGGGTATATTCCACCCCGTCCCATTCAAAACCCTGCGCCGCCGTCACCGGCATCAGCACGGCCACCTGATAGGTCAGCCCCGTGCGCAGCGCCATGCCGCGCAGCGAGGGTTCATAGCCCAGCTCAAGCGCCGCCTTGCTGATCAGCGCCTTTGTCTCAGCCGTCACCACAGGGCTGTCGTGCAGCGCCTTCGAGATCGTTGCAATGGAATACCCGGTCTTTTCCGACAGGGTCTTGATCGTGGGCCGACGCGACAAAATTGCCCCCAATTGCCAAGAACCCGGCCAGCCTAGCCCATGATAAAAACGATTTCAAACAAAAAGGCGCGCTGCGCTCAAACCTCGCTTGACGCGCGGGCGACCAGGCGCACATCGCGGCGCGTCTCGTCTGGCGGGGCCGTGCCGTCGTCTAGCCAGGTCAGGATCATCTCGGCTGCGCTACGCCCAAAGCCCGCCACATCGCAATGGACCGAGGTCAGCTTGGGAAAGCATTGTTCGCATTCCTCGATATCGTCGAACCCCACGACCCGGAAATCAGGGCCGACCTTGCGGCCAAGTTCGGCGGCCCCCGACAGGATGCCCAAAGCCACCAGATCGTTGAAGCAGATCACCGCATCGACATCGGGGTGATTGTGCGCCAATTCCCGCGCCACCCTACGCCCAAAGTCCCGGCTTGCCCGCCCGGACAGAACCAGCGGCCTTTGCCCGGTCTCGGCCATGACATCGCGGTAGCCTGCCATCCGCTCCATCGTCACGGGCCGCCCCTCTACCCCGCCGGCAAAGGCGATCCTTTTCGCCCCGCGCAGCACCAGATGCAACGCGGCCAGCCGGCTGCCCCTGGCGAAATCCGGCGCGGCAAAGGGAAAGTCGGGCGAGGCCCGGCGCAGCACCTGCAACACCGGCAACCCGGCCCGCGCCAATTGGTCAAACCCCGCAGCACCCGCACCATAAGCAGGCGAGATCACCAGCGCCGAAACCCCATGTTCGATCATCGAGGCCACGACCTGGGCCTGCAAGGCCACATCCTCATCCGTATTGGCGATGACCGTGGCAAAGCCGCGCTCGGACAGGGCCATCTGGATCGACGTGGCGAATTCGGTGAAAAACGGATTGCGCAGATCGTTGATCACCAGACCGATCAACCCGACCCGGGACGAGCGCAAATTGGCCGCCGAGCGGTTGTAGACATAGCCGATCCGCGCCATGGCCTGACGCACGACGTCCCGGGTTTCGGCCTTGACCTGGGGGCTGGCCTGCAACACCAGGCTGACGGTCGATTTCGACACCCCGGCCTCGCGCGCCACATCATGGATCGTCGATCGGTGGGTCATTGGTCGATCCCGTGCAGGTCCAGCAACAGCCGCATCCGGGCCTGGGCCAGGTCCGGCATGGCCAGCAATCCGGCCTGATCGGCCAGGCGGAACACCTGGGCA
>JAYSWK010000088.1:0-5720 GCA_043718085.1 Rhodobacterales bacterium | reverse complement strand
ATGGTGCGGCCTTCGTCGGCCAGACCCTTGATGACCTGCAGCACCTCACCCACCAGTTCGGGGTCAAGGGCCGAGGTCGGCTCGTCGAACAGCATGGCTTTGGGGTTCATGCACAAGGCGCGGGCGATGGCGGCGCGCTGCTGCTGGCCGCCCGACATGAAGGCGGGATAGGCATCTTCCTTGGCATCCAGTCCCACACGTTTCAAGAGTGCCCGGGCGCGGGTGACGGCTTCGGCATGCGGGGTCTTGAGCACATGGACCGGAACCTCGATCAGGTTTTCAAGCACGGTCTTGTGGGTCCAGAGGTTGAAGTTCTGAAACACCATGCCCAGCGACTGGCGCAGGCGTTCCAACTGGCGCTTGTCGGCGGCCGATCCGTCGGGGCGCATGGCGACGGTTTCGCCACCGATCTCAATATCGCCGCCCGAGGGGGTTTCAAGAAAGTTGATGCAGCGCAACATCGTCGACTTGCCCGAGCCCGAGCCGCCGATGATGGCCACGACATCGCCTTCGCGGGCCGTAAGCGACACGCCCTTCAGCACCTCATGGGAACCAAAGCTTTTGCGAAGGCCGCTGACGCGGATGGCTATAGGCTGTGAGGCCCCCGTTGTTCCCTGGTCCGGCATGTCGCTCCGCCGTTGTTTTACCAGTTGTCGCTTTGTCGGAAAGGATTCGGCAAGCGAATAATTGGGCGATCTGGACATCGCTGTGAACAAAATGTCAGCCGCAGCGCGCAATCTGATCGATCGCCCCGTGCTGCGCGGGTTCGAGCATTGCACGCGCCTGCACCCAGAAAAGGGCAATCCACCTGCAACCGGGGCGCGAAAACGCGCCACGGTCATGCCAGCAGAACCCGAGGTTCGGGCAGGCCCTGACCCGCCTTGGTTTGGGCAAAGGTTTTGCCCGCCTGCGGATGGGCGGCTTTGGCCATTGGCGTCATGTCTTGCAGGGCGCTGGTGCAAAACAGCGTGGTCAGATCCAACCCGCCAAAGGCCGGGCACGAGGTATGGGGGGCGGGGAAGGCCACGGCGTGCAGAAAGGTTCCTGCGGGGGAATAGCAGGCGACGCGCGACGCACCCCATTGGGCCGACCACAGATTGCCCGCCGCATCGCTGACGGCACCATCGGGGTAAAGCCCTTCGGCGCGCAGATCGGCAAAGGTTTCGGGCGCGCCCAGAGGCCAGCCCTGAGGGTCAAGGGCGACCTTCTGGATGATTTGCGTGGCGGTGTCGGTGAAATAGGCGGTTTTGCCATCAGGGGAAAAGCAGATGGAATTGGGGATCGAGAGGCCCGGAAACAAAAGCCGCAGGGCGCCTTTGTAAAAGCGGTAGATGGCGCCCTGGCCAAGGCGGCTGGCCGGATCCTTGCCCATCGTGCCGATCCAGAAGCCGCCCTGGCGGTCGGCACGGCCATCGTTCGAGCGGTTTTCGGGCCTGCCCGCCTCTAGTTCGACCAGGGGTTCGACCTCTTCGGTTTCGAGGTCAAAGAGGAAAAGGTCACGTTCGCCCGCGATCAGAAGGACATCTTCGCTGACCCAGCCGGCAGCCGAGACCATTTCCGGAAAGCGCCAGATCCGGTCGCCATCGCGGTCGCGGGACATGAGGCATTGGCCCAGGATGTCGAACCAGAAAAACTGACGCCGGGCCGGGTGCCAAAAGGCGCCTTCGCCAAGCTCGCAGGGGCGGTCGTCGTGGATCATCGGGGTTTTCCATCATGGCATGAAGGTGTTGCAGGCCCGCAGGCGCGCCGACCAGAATGACGCGCCCGCCCAGCCAATAGGCCTTGGCGCCTTTCAGTTCAATGCCGATAAGCAGGCCGGACAGGCGGGCGCGCATCGCCCAGGGCCCGGGCCCGCAAATTCGGCCTGTCGCTATCTGTGGCAATCCATCTGATCGTCATGCGTCCCCTCTGACTGGACCGGGTCTTTGCCTTGGATGCGGCCAAGGGCAATTGGTCGGGAAAGCGGGCGTTGCGAAACTGGCCTTATCGCAGTTTCATGTCTGGTCCTAACGCGGGGTGGACGGAAGGCAGATGATGCGGCAAATTGGGCCAAAGCGGGCCATTTGCCCCGGACTGGCGATTCGTATCCCAAGGAGTTCGACGATGAGCGATGCAGTGAATGACATGACCGGCGTGATCGAGGCCGACCGCGCCCATATCTGGCACCATCTGATCCAGCACAAGCCCTTTGAAACCATTGATCCGCGCATCATCGTGGAAGGCAAGGGGATCAAGGTCTGGGACGCCAAGGGTCGCGAGCATATCGACGGCGTGTCGGGCGGGGTCTGGACGGTCAATGTGGGTTATGGCCGCGAAAGCATCGCCAAGGTTGTTTATGACCAACTGGTCAAGATGAACTATTTTGCAGGCTCGGCAGGGTCGATCCCGGGGTCGAATTTCGCGCGTCGGCTGATCGAAAAGATGCCGGGGCTGACGCGGGTCTACTATTCGAACTCGGGGTCCGAGGCCAATGAAAAGGTCTACAAGATGGTGCGCCAAATCGCGCATAAGCATCATGGCGGCAAGAAGTGGAAGATCCTGTATCGCGACCGCGATTACCACGGGACCACCATCACCGCCCTGTCGTCGGCGGGCCAGCCGCAGCGGGCGGCGCAATACGGGCCGTTCACGCCGGGCTTTGTCGAGGTTCCGCATTGCCTGGAATATCGCAAGCAGTGGGATGTCGAGAATTACGGCGAACGCGCCGCGGATGCGATCGAGGAGGTGATCCTGCGCGAGGGGCCGGATACGATCGGGGCCCTGGTGCTGGAGCCGGTAACGGCGGGCGGCGGCGTGATCGTGCCCCCGGCTGGCTATTGGGAGCGGGTCGGCGAGATCTGCAGGAAATACAACATCCTGCTGCATATTGACGAAGTTGTCTGTGGTGTGGGTCGGACCGGGACGTGGTTTGGTTATCAGAACTACGGCATCAAGCCCGATTTCGTGACCATGGCCAAGGGTGTGGCCAGTGGCTATGCCGCGATTTCCTGCACGGTGACCACCGAGGCCGTGTTCGAGATGTTCAAGGACGATGCCTCTGATCCGATGAGCTATTTCCGCGACATCTCGACCTTTGGCGGCTGCACGGCGGGGCCAGCGGCGGCGCTGGAAAACATGCGGATCATCGAGGATGAGGGGCTGCTGGACAACACGGTCAAGATGGGCGAGCGGATGCGGGACAATCTGCGCGGGTTGATGGAAAAGCACCGGGTGATCGGCGATGTGCGCGGGGCGGGTCTGTTCTGCGGCGCGGAGCTGGTGGCGGACCGGGTGACCAAGGAAGCGGCGGACGAGAAGAAGGTCGCGGCCGTGGTGGCCGATTGCATGGCGCAGGGCGTCATCATCGGAATGACCAACCGGTCCTTGAACGGGTTGAACAATACCCTGTGCTTCAGCCCGGCGCTGATTGCCACGGCGGACAACATCGACCAGATCACCGATGCCGTGGACCGCGCGCTGATCAAGGTGTTCAACTGATCCTGGCCGAGGCGGGGAGGCTGACCCCCCGCCAACGTGGGGGGTTTCACACCCCCCAAGCTGCAATGGTCCATGGACCATTGCAGCCTACCCCCTGTGGAGTATTTGCCAAGGTGCAAGCGGGGAAAATTTTAATTGAATTTGAAGGGGTTGGGGCGTGTTGATCCCGGCTGAGGCTTTTGTGTTGCCGCCCGTGGCACGGGGGTCTTTGCAGCAGCGCATCCGTCAGATGGTGACCGAAGGCGTGCTGGCGGGGCGGTTTCGGGCCGGGCAGAAGGTGCCCTCGTCGCGGGGGTTGGCGCTGCATCTGGGCGTGTCGCGGTTGACCGTGACGCTGGCCTATGCCGAACTTGTCGCCTCGGAATACCTGTCGGCCGTGGGGCGGTCGGGCTATTACATTTCGGAAAATGCGCCTTTGGCCAGCGAGTTGCCAATGCGGGCGGCGCGGGTGGAAGCACCTGATTTCGCACGACTTTCCGGCATGCGTTTTGCAGGACGCGGCGGGGTCGAGCGGCCTTTGGACTGGGAGCGGTTCGAGTTTCCCTTCATCTATGGCCAGGCGGATGCCACGTTGTTCGACCATCAGAACTGGCGGCTTTGTGCGGTGCGCGCCTTGGGGCGGCGGGATTTTACCGCGATGACTTCGGATTATTACGAGCGCGACGATCCTTTGCTGATCGACCATGTGCTGCGCCAGATCCTGCCACGGCGGGGGATCGCCGCGCGGGAGGATGAGGTCCTGCTGACGCTGGGTGCGCAAAATGCTTTATGGATTACAGCCACTTGCCTGTTGGGACCGGGGCGGCGCGCGGTGATCGAAAATCCGGGCTATGCCGGGCTTCGGGCCATTCTGGACGCCTCTGGCACGGAGGTCTTGCCGGTGGATGTGGATGCCGAGGGGCTGCCGCCGGATGCTTTGCCGGATGGTGTGGATGTGGTCTTCACCACGGCATCGCACCAATGCCCGACCAATGCGACAATGCCCCTGGACCGGCGGCTGGCCTTGTTGCAAGCCGCTGAAAAGCAAGGGTTTATCGTGGTCGAGGACGATTATGAATTCGAGATGTCCTTTCTGAAACCGGTCTCGCCGGCCTTGAAAAGTCTGGATGCCGACGGGCGGGTTGTCTATGCCGGGAGCTTTTCCAAATCGGTCTTTCCGGGGATGCGGCTGGGTTATCTGGTCGGGCCGCCGAGTTTCATCCGAGAAGCCCGCGCCCTGCGATTGATGTCCCTGCGCCATCCGCCAGGGCATATCCAGCGCACCATGGCCTATTTCCTGTCGCTTGGCCATTATGACGCCATGGTCAACCGGATGCGCGGCGCCTTCAAGCGGCGCCGTCAGGTGATGGAGGAAGCCATTTCTGCCAATGGGTTGCAGGTTGCGGGCCAGGGCGGATTTGGCGGGTCGAGCTATTGGATGCGGGCCCGTGTGGACACTGAACTGCTGGCTGCCGAATTGCGCCGGGACGGTGTGCTGATCGAACCCGGACGGGCGTTTTTCGACCCGGTGCGGCAGGATCTGGTGCATTACCGTCTGGGCTATGGCTCGATCGCCGCCCCCAAGATCCCCGAGGGTATTGTGCGAATTGCAGCCGCCGAGCGGCGGTTGGTTAAAGGATCGTAAGCGACCTACATACCATCTACAAAGCCTCTACAAACCCTCTACAGTCGCGTCTGCGAAATCTGGACCTATCCAGACGCCTGCGCTGGCCCTAAGAGCCTTGTCATGCCAGGGGTAGAAGAAGCCGACCCACAGGAGTGCCACCGATGAAGATGACCACCGAAGAGGCTTTCGTCAAAACCCTGCAGATGCATGGGATCGAACATGTGTTCGGTATCATCGGGTCGGCCTTCATGCCGATCTCGGATTACTTCCCCAAGGCGGGGATCACATTCTGGGACTGCGCCCATGAGGGGTCAGGCGGCATGATGGCGGACGGGTTCACCCGCGCTTCGGGCAGGATGAGCATGATGATCGCCCAGAACGGACCGGGGATCACCAATTTCGTCACGGCGGTCAAGACGGCCTATTGGAACCACACGCCCTTGCTGCTGGTCACCCCGCAGGCGGCCAACAAGACCATCGGGATGGGGGGCTTTCAGGAAGTCGCGCAGATGGCCTTGTTCAAGGACATGGTCTGCTATCAGGAAGAGGTGCGCGATCCGTCGCGGATGGCCGAGGTCCTGAACCGGGTGATCGTGAATGCGCGGCGCGCCAGCGCCCCCGCCCAGATCAACGTGCC
>JAYSWK010000087.1:0-2274 GCA_043718085.1 Rhodobacterales bacterium | reverse complement strand
CTTGGCCAAAAAGGTTCATGATAAATTAAAGCCGGAATGATAATTCGGTGAAACCGAGGAAAAGTCGAACTTTGCCCCCTATCTTGCCCCGCACAAAGGCACCTCATGACCATTGAAACCGACGTCGGCATGTCCCGGCAGGAAAGCGCCCGGGCCTGGGTTCTGAAACTTGCACGCTACCGCGAGCCGTCGACCTGGCGTTCCGTGGTCGAACTGGTGGTGACCTTGGTGCCCTTCGTGTTTCTGTGGGTGCTGGCCTGGGCCGCGCTGGATATCTCGGCCTGGCTGGCCCTGGGCATCGCCGTGCTGAATGGCGGCTTTCTGGTGCGCATCTTTGTCATCCAGCACGATTGCGGCCATGCGAGCTATTTTCACAACCGCACGGTGGCGGATTGGGTTGGTCGACTTTTGGGCGTGCTGACCCTGACGCCCTATGACGTCTGGAAACGCACCCATGCCATCCACCATTCCCACCACGGCAATCTGGATCATCGCGGCATCGGTGACGTTCTGACCCTGACGGTCGCGGAATATCGCGCCCGTGGCTTTTGGGGGCGGCTTGGCTACCGGCTTTACCGCCATCCGGTGGTTCTGTTCGTGCTGGGGCCAAGCTATCTGTTCATCCTGCAAAACCGCCTGCCGTTCGGGCTGATGCGCTCGGGTTGGCGCTTTTGGGTTTCCGCCATGGGCACCAATGCCTTCATCGGCCTGACGATCGGGCTGATCCTGTGGCTGGGCGGCCTGATGCCGCTCCTCTTGATCTATATACCCACGTCCGTGATCGGGGCGACGGTTGGCGTCTGGCTCTTTTACGTCCAGCACCAGTTCGAAGAGACGCATTGGGAAAAGGGCGACGATTGGCAGATCCATGATGCGGCGCTGGAAGGGTCATCGCATTACGTCTTGCCCGCCCCCCTGCAATGGATCACCGGGAACATCGGTGTGCACCATGTCCATCACCTGTACAGCCGCATCCCGTTTTACCGCCTGACCGAGGTGTTACGCGACCATCGCGCCCTGGCCGAGGCGCAGCGCCTCACGATCCGGGAAAGCCTGGCCTGCGTGCGCCTGAACCTGTGGGATGAGAAAACCCGTCGTCTGGTCAGCTTCCGACAGGCCCGGCAGATGTACGGCTTGGCCTAAGTCTGTGGCACTGTTGGAATGCAATTGACCCCGGCCCATGGCCTGTTAGCTCTGGCACATGTCGCGCCCCTTGCTTGCCAATCAGCCCGCCCGCCGCCTGTTTCTGGATCGCCACGCCTTGGCCGAGGCGCCGACCGGTCCGGCCACGGGCGCTGATCTTGCGGCGCTGATCGACCGGATCGGCTTTGTCCAGATCGACAGCATCAACACCGTCGAACGCGCCCACCACATGATCCTGTGGTCACGCCGTCAAAGCTATCGTCCCCAGGCGCTGAAACGCCTGCATGAACACGACCGCGCCGTCTGGGAACACTGGACCCATGACGCCGCGATCCTGCCCATCCATCTGCACCGCTATTGGCATCATCACTTCCAGCGCCGCGAAGAGCGGATGCAGAAAAACTGGGCCAAATGGTTCCGCCCCGGCTATGAACCCCAGTTCGCGTCGATGCTGCAGCGCATCACCGCCGACGGCCCGGTGACCACATCGGATGTGGGCGAGGGCGAGGCGCGCAGCTCGGGCGGCTGGTGGGATTGGAACCCGTCCAAGACGGCGCTGGAATGGCTGTGGCATACCGGCAAGCTGGCGGTTACCCGGCGTGACGGCTTCCAGAAAGTCTATGACCTGACCGAACGGGTGATCCCCGACGTTCATCGCGGCCCCATGCCCCATGCCGCCGAAATGGTGAACTGGTCCTGCAACGCGGCCCTTGATCGGCTGGGCTTTGCCGACCCGTCGGAACTGCGCAACTATTGGGCGCTGATCACCCCGGCCGAGGCCAAGCACTGGGCCAGCACCGCGCTCGCCGCTGGCCGCGTGATCGAGGTCGATATCGAAGGCGCCAATGGCAGCCGCAAACACGCCCTCGCCCGTCCTGATGTGCTGGACGCGGCCGCCAGCGCGCCGGAACCTGTGGGCCGCCTGCGCATCCTGTCGCCCTTTGACCCCGCCCTGCGTGACCGCGACCGCGCCGAGTTTCTGTTTGGCTTTTTCTACCGGATCGAGGTTTTTGTGCCCGAAGCCAAACGCAAGTATGGCTATTACGTCTTTCCCATTCTGGAAGGCGACCGTCTGGTGGGTCGGATCGATGTAAAAGCCTTCCGCGATGTCTCGACCCTGCGCATCCGCGC
>JAYSWK010000086.1:0-5722 GCA_043718085.1 Rhodobacterales bacterium | reverse complement strand
AGGCGGCTGATGCGGGGCAGCGCCTCCAATCCATTTCCGTCGGGCATGATCACGTCAGAGATGACCAGATCGCCCTTGCCCTCTTCGACCCAGCGCATCAGCGTCATCATCGACGAGGTGGCATGAACCTTGCAACCCGCGCGGGTCAGGGCCTGGGTCAGAACGGTGCGGATCGTGCGGTCGTCATCGGCCACCAGAACAGTGCCATCCATCAGCGGCTCTCCTTTGCGGTCTTGGGCGCCATGGGCAAGGACAGGCGAAACACGGTGCGGCCCGGCACGCTTTCGACCGATATCCAGCCGCCGTGGTCGGCCATGATCTTGGACACCAGCGCCAGGCCGAGCCCGGTGCCATTCTCGCGGCCCGAGACGAAAGGTTCGAATATATCCGCCGCGATATCGGGCGGAATGCCAGGACCGTCGTCGATGATCTCGACCTGCAGGGGCAAGGCGCCGCCCGTGCCGTCCTTGTGGCGCAGGCGCAGGGCGTGGTCGTAAAAGCTGCGCAACCGGATCGTGCCGCGACCTTGCGGGTTTGACCGGGCGGCATCGGATGCGTTGCGGATCAGGTTCAGGAAGACCTGCATCAACTGGTCGGGATCGGCCCATGTCGGCGGCAGCGAGGGGTCATATTCCTCGATGATCAACATATGCTGGGCAAACCCCATCTGGGCCGAGCGGCGGGCCCGGTCCAGGGCATCGTGGATGTTGATGGCACGACAATCGGGCGGGCGGACATTGCCGAATTGTTCGACCTGTTCCAGAAGTTTGACGATGCGGCGGGTTTCCTCGACGATCAGATCGGTCAGTTCCAGATCGTCGCCACCCAGGTTCATGGCCAAAAGCTGGGCCGCCCCAGAGATGCCGGCCAAGGGGTTCTTGATCTCATGCGCCAGCATTTCGGCCATGCCGATGGCAGATTTTGCCGCCGAGGTCGCACCGCGCGCCCGGCCCAGACGATCAGCCATGACGCGGGGCGAGATCAGCATCAGGACCGTCGCGGGATCATCCTGCAGCGGGGCCACTTGCACGGTGCATTGCACCGACCCACGGTCACCCAGGGCAAAGCCGATGTCGTTGACATAGACATCGGCCTGATTGTCGCGGCAGCGTTGCAGCGCGTCCTGCACCGATCCGTCCGCGGCGATGCGGGCCTGCGCGGCCGTGCCGATCAGCGCGCGGGCCGCGGTGTTCAGAAATGTTTCCGCCGCCGGGTTCACATCCGCGATCAGGCCCATGGCGTCGATCAGCACGGCAGGCATCGGCAAGGACGCCCAGATGGAGCCTGCCGGGCGGGCGTTCATGCCGCGCGCCTTTCGGCCTGGGCAAAGGTCCGATCAATCAGCCGCAGGGTTTCGGCGGGGCTGTCGTTGACCAAAAGCGTGGCACGATGCGCCTCGAGCCCGGCTTCGGCCAGATACCAGCCCAGATGTTTGCGCGCGACCTTGACCCCAAGGGCTGTGCCGTAAAAACCAAGCATCGCCTCGTAATGCCCCGCGATCATCGCGGCCAGATCGGCGCCCTGGGGCCGGACCGGCGCCGGTGTGCCAAAAAGCGCCGCCGCGATCTGGGCCAGCCGCCAGGGGGCGCCCTCGGCCCCGCGACCGATCATTACCCCGTCGCCGCCCGAGGCCTCCAGGGCCGCCTGCGCCGTGGCGGCACCCAGGATGTCGCCATTGGCGATGACCGGGATCGAGACCGCCTCCTTGACGCGCCTTATGGCTGCCCAGTCGGCCCGACCCTTGTAGAACTGGCACCTTGTGCGGCCATGTACCGAGATCATCTGCACGCCCGACGCTTCGGCCATGCGGGCAAGTTCGGGCGCATTCAGGCTGGCATCGTCCCAACCCAGCCGGGTTTTCAGCGTGACCGGCACCTTGACCGCCCCCACGACCGCCTCGATCAGCGAAACCGCATGGGACAGATCCTTCATCAAGGCCGAACCGCAGGCCCCGGTAGTCACCCTTTTGGCCGGGCAACCCATGTTGATGTCGATGACCTGCGCGCCCTGCCCTTCGACAAAACGCGCGGCCTCGGCCATCCAATAGGCCTCGCGTCCAATGATCTGGACCGAGGTTGCCGCCTCGCCAAAGCCAAGCTCGGCACGGGCGCGCGCCAAGGGTCTGGCCTGCACGACCTCTTGGCTGGCGACCATTTCAGAGACGACAAGTCCGGCCCCGAACCCGGCGACAAGGCGGCGCCACGGCAAATCGGTGATACCCGCCATGGGGGCCAAAAGCACCGGGGGGGACAGGGAAAGGGGGCCAAGGGTCAGGGTCATGGGCCGTTCATAGGCCCTTGGCGCGGGAATGGCAAAGCTATGGGCCTAAAGTTTGCCCGAAATTCGGGCAATGCCTGAAAAATGGGCGGTGATTTGACCCTGATTGCCAGGGCTTGGGCTTCAGCCTATGCAGAGGGCTGGAATCCAGCCAAGGGACCGACCGGAAAGCATGACCATTGCTGCAATCATACTGGCTGCCGGGCGCGGCAGTCGCGCCGGGGGGGATCTGCCCAAGCAATGGCAGGATCTTGCCGGACGGCCCGTGGTGGCCCATGCGTTGGATGCCTTTTCCGACATGCAGCGGATCCTGGTCATCCATCCCGATGACCGCGTCCACGCCCGGACCCTTGGTGTCGAACTGGTCACGGGTGGCGCCACGCGCAGCCAGTCGGTGCGCAATGCGCTGGAGGCTTTGGATGGCCGTGGCGTCACGCGGGTCCTGATCCATGACGGGGCGCGGCCCCTGGTGTCGGCCGGGCTTGTCGCCAGGGTTCTGGCGGGTTTGGACAGTGATCCTGGTGCCGCCCCCGCCCTGCCGGTTTCCGATGCGCTTTGGACCGGGGCCGGGGGTCAGGTCACCGGCACGCGTGATCGGCACGGGCTTTTCCGGGCGCAAACCCCGCAGGGTTTTCACTTTGACGCCATTCTGGCCGCCCATCGCGCCCATGCGGGCGAGGCCGCAGATGATGTCGAAGTGGCGCGCGCCGCAGGACTTGGCGTGGCCATTGTGGCCGGGGATGAAGACAATCTGAAACTGACCTGGCCCGCGGATTTCGCCCGGGCCCTGACCATCATCAAGGGGCGGTCCATGGATGTAAGATGTGGCAATGGCTTTGACGTCCATGCCTTTTGTGCGGGCGATCATGTCTGGCTCTGTGGTGTCCGGGTGCCGCATTCCAAGGCCCTGCTTGGCCATTCGGATGCCGATGTCGGCATGCATGCCTTGACCGATGCCATCTATGGTGCCCTGGCCGCTGGCGACATCGGCCAGCACTTCCCGCCTGCTCAGGCTGAATGGAAGGGGGCGGCCAGCCATATCTTTCTGTCCCATGCCATCGGACTGATGAATGCACGGGGTTTTCGCCTTGCCCATGCCGATGTGACGCTGGTCTGCGAACAGCCCAAGATCGGCCCCCATGCCCAAGCCATGCGCGCCGAACTGGCCCGGATCATGGGTGTCGAGGCTGATCGCGTCAGCGTCAAGGCGACCACGTCCGAAGGATTGGGCTTTACCGGGCGCGAGGAAGGCATCGCTGCCATGGCCACAGCCACTTTGGTCCCGGCATGAGCCGGATCATCGCAAGCTTCTTTCTGATCGGCCATCTGCGCCCCGCGCCCGGAACCTGGGGGTCGGCTGTGGCGCTGCTTTTGGGCATGGTCATCCTGCGCTATCTGGGATTTCCGGCGCTGGTCCTGGCGACGTTCGGGGTAACGGCGGCGGGCTTTTGGGCCTGCCAGGCCGAATTGAAGGACAGGCCGGGCGACGATCCGGGCGAGATTGTCATTGATGAAGTGGCCGGACAATGGCTGGCGCTGTTGTTTCCGGCAGCAGGGTTCTTTCTGTCGCCCATGGGTCAGGCTGCGTTGCAGAAAAGCGGCGGCTGGATGCCATGGCCGGCCTGGCTTGTGCCCTTTGCGCTGTTTCGCCTGTTTGACATCTGGAAGCCCTGGCTGGTGGGTCGCGCAGACCGGCGGGGCGATGCACCAGGTGTCATGATCGACGATCTGTGGGCCGGGCTTTTCGCCGGGCTTTGCACCTTGGTGCTTGCGGTGGCCTATCACATCCCGATGGTGCTTGCGAAATGACGGCTGCGGTGGATGTCGCAGCCTTGCTGCAAGCCGCCCGCCGCGCGGGGATCAAGATTGCCACGGCGGAAAGCTGCACCGGTGGGATGGTCGCAGCGGCCTTGACGGACGTTGCAGGTGCTTCCGATGTCTTTGACCGTGGCTTTGTGACCTATTCGAACCCAGCCAAGATCGAGATGCTGGGGGTGCGGCCTGAAACGCTGGCGGCACAGGGTGCGGTCAGTGAAGCGGTGGCGCGCGAGATGGCCGAAGGGGCGCTTGCGCGTTCGCAAGCTGCCCTTGCCGTGTCGATCACCGGGATCGCGGGCCCGGGCGGGTCAGAGTTCAAGCCCGAGGGCCGGGTCTGTTTCGGGCTGGCCCGGTCCGATGCAGCCACCCTGACCGAAACGCTGGAATTCGGCCCAATCGGTCGCGCCATGGTGCGCCGGGCGGCGTGCGACAGGGCGCTGGCGCTGCTGGCCACGGCCCTTGGCTGAACCAAAGATGCCCTGACCGGGGCAAAGACACCGGTTCGGCGCCCAAAATTGCGGCAGTGAAAAAACTGCCCGCCAAAGCGGCGGCATTTTGGGAATTTGGCACTTTATGCGGCAGGCAATCCGGGCTTTGTGGCGGCACATTGACCGGAGGGGCCCATGAGTGCTGCAGATACCGCTTTCATCCTGATCGCCACGGCGCTGGTCCTGTTCATGACCTTGCCCGGTCTGGCGCTGTTTTATGGCGGTCTGGTCCGGGGGCGAAACGTCCTGTCGGTCTTTACCCATTGCTTTGCCATTGCGGCGCTGGTGTCTGTGCTGTGGCTGGCAGTCGGATATTCGGTGGCTTTTGGTGCAGGTGGCCCGTGGTGGGGCGGGCTGGGCCTGGCCTTTCTGAACGGCGTGGATGCCACGACCCTGCGTGGCAACCTGCCCGAGGTTCTGTTCTTTGCCTTTCAGATGACGTTCGCGATCATCACCCCGGCGCTGATCTTGGGCGCCTATGTCGAAAGGGTGGGCTTTGGCTTTGTCCTGCTGTTCTCGGCCCTCTGGCTTTTGGTGGTCTATGCGCCGGTTGCCCATTGGATCTGGGGGGGCGGGGCGCTTTCGGACGGGGGCATCTTCGGCGCGGTGGGCGTGCATGATTTCGCGGGCGGCATCGTGGTCCATGAGACGGCGGGTCTGGCGGCCCTTCTTCTGGCCATCGCCATCGGGCCGCGCAAGCATCGCACGACCCCGCCCCATCAACCCGGAATGGTGATGATGGGGGCGGGGATGCTGTGGGTCGGCTGGTTCGGCTTCAACGGCGGCTCTGCCCTGGCCGCGAACGGTCAGGCGGCCATGGCGATCACGGTCACGCATATGAGCGCCGCCGCCGCCGGGCTGACCTGGGCCATTTGGGAGCGGATCAAGTTTGGCCGCGTCTCGACCATCGGTCTGGTCACCGGGATGGTGGCCGGTCTGGCCTCGATCACCCCGGCCAGCGGCTATGTCGGTCCGGTGGCCGCACTGGTGATCGGCGGTATCGCGGGGGTTCTGTGTCAAGAGGCGGTGGTGCTGGTCAAGGGGCGGCTGCGCATCGACGACACGCTGGATGTCTTTGGGGTTCACGGTGTGGGCGGCATCTTTGGCACGATCATGGTCGCCGTCTTTGGTCAGGGCAG
>JAYSWK010000085.1:0-2276 GCA_043718085.1 Rhodobacterales bacterium | reverse complement strand
GGGGTTCAAAGTCTTTGCCGAGGCGGATCTGGATGCCGCCCATGCCTTTTTTGCGGCGCAGGGCCGCCCGGTGAACTGGGTCAAGCGCCCGTTCATGGGCCGCACCTTGCGCACCTCTGACCCGTTCGGCATCCCGCTGGAATTTTATGCCACGATGGAGCGTCTGGCCCCGATCCATCAGAAATACGCGCTGTACAAGGGTGTCAAACCGCTGCGGATCGACCATTTCAACTGCTTTTCACCCGATGTCGATGCGTCGGTTGCCTTCTGGAACGCCTTCGGCTTTCGTGTGACCGAATATACCGAAGACGCGGAAAGCCACCGGCTGTGGGCGGCCTGGATGCATCGCAAGGGCGGCGTGCATGACATGGCCTTCACAAATGGACGGGGGCCGCGTCTGCACCATCTGGCGTTCTGGGTGCCGACACCCCTGAACATCATCGACCTTCTGGACCTGATGGCCACCACCGGCTATGTCGCCAATATTGAACGCGGCCCCGGTCGCCATGGCATTTCCAACGCCTTTTTCCTGTATATCCTGGACCCGGACGGCCACAGGACCGAGATCTATTGTTCGGACTATCAGACCGTCGATCCGGACCATGAACCGATCAAATGGGATCTGAAGGACCCGCAGCGCCAGACGCTGTGGGGGGCACCCGCCCCGAAAAGCTGGTTCGAAAACGGCTCGGCCTTTGCCGGGGTTGCGACGCGGGAGCCGACGCTTAAGGCCCAGCCGATTGTGGCGCCATGACGATGCGGCTGATCAGCTTTACCCATCAGGGCCGCAAAAGCTTTGGCGTGCAAAGGGACGATGGCGTGGTCGATCTGGGGCTGCGCGGCCCGTGGAACAGCTTGCGGGGGGCACTTGCCGCGCAGGGGTTGGCGCATCTGGCCGACATGTCGGCAGGGCTGACGCCCGATCTGGCACTGGGGGATGTGGTCTTGCAAATTCCGGTGCCGGACGCGGAAAAGATCCTGTGCGTCGGGGTCAACTTCCCGGACCGCAATGCCGAATACAAGGATGGTCAGGACGCCCCGCCCCATATGTCGCTGTTCCCGCGCTTTGGGCGCAGCTTTACCGGGGCCGGGTTGCCGCTGATCCGCCCGCCCGAAAGCCCGCAGCTGGATTACGAAGGCGAGGTCGTCATCGTGATCGGCAAGGCCGGGCGGCGCATCCCCGAGGCTGCGGCCTATGACCATATCGCGGCCCTGTCGCTGGCCAACGAGGGCACGATCCGCGACTGGGTGCGCCATGCCAAGTTCAACGTGACGCAAGGCAAGAACTGGGACGCGTCGGGGTCGATCGGCCCCTGGGCCGTGCCGTTCACCGATGCGGCCCAACTGGACGATATCGCGCTGGAGACAAGGGTGAATGGCGAGATACGCCAGCAGGACCGCACCAGCCGGATGCTGTTTTCGTTTCGCAGGATCGTGGCCTATATCTCGACCTTCACCACGCTGATGCCGGGCGACACGATCCTGTGTGGCACGCCGACCGGGGCGGGCGGGCGGTTTGACCCGCCTGTCTGGTTGACGCCGGGGGACGTGGTCAGCGTCAGCGCCACCGGACTTGGCACGCTAACCAACCCGATTGCGGATGAGGCCCCCTGATGCTGAACGACGCCGATATCGCAGCCGCAGCCCTGGCCCTGGCCCAGGCAGAACGCAGCCGCAGGCAGATCGGTCTGTTGTCGCTGGCCCATCCGGCGATGGATATGGATGACGCCTACCGCGTGCAGGCGGCCTATGTCGCGCGGCGCTATGCCGAGGGACGGCGCGACATCGGCTGGAAGATCGGTCTGACCTCGAAGGCGATGCAGCAGGCTTTGGGCATTGCCACGCCGGACAGTGGCGTGTTGCTGGATGATATGCGGTTTGACAATGGGGCACAGGTGCCGCAGGGCCGCTTTATCCAGCCCCGGATCGAGGCAGAGCTGGCCTTTGTGATGAAGGCCCCGCTCATGGGCCCCGATGTGACGGTGGATCAGGTCGTGGCGGCCACGGACCATATCCTGCCCGCGCTGGAGATTTTGGACACCCGCATTCTGCGCACGGACCCTGCCACGGGCAAGACCCGCACCATCGTCGATACAATCGCCGACAATGCCGCCAACGCGGGCATCGTGACGGGCGACCGAAAGATGCGGCCGGGCGAGTTCGATCCGCGCTGGGCCGGGGCCATCGTGATGCGCAACGGCGAGGTCGAGGAAACCGGGCTTGGCGCGGGCGTGCTGAACCAGCCCGCGCTGGGGATCGTCTGGCTGGCCAACCGG
>JAYSWK010000084.1:0-2276 GCA_043718085.1 Rhodobacterales bacterium | reverse complement strand
GCGAGATTTCGGTGCCCAGCGTCGCGATCAACCCCGTGCCGATGCGCACCTCGTAACTGCGGCTGCCCAGGTCAACCGGCACGACATTGATCATTCAGGGGTCCTTTCCAGCACATCGCGCCGCGCGCCCAGCGCATCGGCCACGCGCCCTGCCATGGCCTCTACCGACAGATCGGGCAGGCTGTCTACCACGATATCGGCCCGGGAATACAGCGGCACACGCGCCTCATACAAGGCGAGCAGGGTTTCGCGCGGGTTGGCGGTGCGCAACAGGGGGCGCGTGGCCTTGTGGCGCACCCGGTGCCACAAAAGATCCAGCTCGGCACGCAGCCAGACCGATACCCCGACGTCATGGATCATC
Organism: Rhodobacterales bacterium; assembly: GCA_043718085.1. Classification (GTDB taxonomy): domain Bacteria; phylum Pseudomonadota; class Alphaproteobacteria; order Rhodobacterales; family Rhodobacteraceae; genus Stagnihabitans. Next base: position 1,915 of record JAYSWK010000084.1, on the reverse strand, counting down.
TGACGGTTGGCTTCGGCCAGAAAGGCCCCGCCACCGGTTGACAGAACACAAGGCTGGCCGCGCAACAGCCGTCCCAGAACTTCGCTTTCACGGGCGCGAAAGAACGGCTCGCCATCGCGTTCAAAGATTTCCGCGATGCTGCGATCGGCGGCCCGGGTGATCTCTTCATCCGAATCAACGAAAGGAACCGCCAGCAACCGGGCCAGCGCCGTGCCGACCGCCGTCTTGCCCGCCCCCATCATCCCCACCATGACCACGGTCTTTTTCAGCCGCTGCATTCTTCTTTTCCGGCTCCCTGGTGCCCCGTGCCCGTGCTTTGCGCCGATTAATGACACAAACTCCGCCTGCTATCGCAACTTTCTTCCCTGAATGGCGTGAAGTCGCGGTAAATGCCATATATATTCTGCGGTGCGGGTGCCACGCGGTCCCGCCCAAAAGGCTGACCAGATCAGCCCAATCAGAAAGGCGGGCAGCCATGAGGCGTTTGATAACGGTTTTGTTTGTGTTGGCGGTGTTGGGGTTTGCTGGATTGACGGCCTATGCCTATCTGGCTGATTTCGCTCCGCCCAGCGCCGAGGTAAAGGTTCCGGTGACCCTGCATGTCGATTGACGGTCTGCGCCTTGCTGCCTGCCTCCTGACGGCCTTCGCCGCGGCCACGCCCGTGCGGGCCGAGGCGCCCCTGTCCGCCATCGACTGGCTGTCGCAATCCATCGTCACCCCCGCTGCACAGCCCCTGACCGATGAAACCGCCGTAGCCCCCGAAGGTGCGGCTGTCCCTGAAAATGTCACCACGTCGGTTCTTGGTCTGGCCTCGCTTGATTCAGTGGGCATCCTGCCGCCCCAGATCACCGGTCTGCCGCGCAATCTGTGGGGGATGGGGCGCGCCGCCGATATCGAACAGCTTCTGGCCGCCGAGGTGCCGCAGGACCTGCCCGCGTTGCAAGGCCTGATGCTGACCGTGCTTCTGGCCGAGGCCGACCCGCCCGTGGACGCGCCGCCCGGCGAAAACCTGCTTTTGGCGCGCATCGACAAGCTGTTGTCGATCGGCGCACTTGATCAGGCGCGCGCCCTTCTGGATGCCGCAGGCCCCACCGCCTCGCCCGAACTTTTTCGGCGCTACTTTGATGTCTCGCTCCTGATCGGGGACGAGGATCGGGCCTGTCTTTTCCTGCGCAATGCCCCCGGTCTGGCACCCGCCTTGCCGACCCGCATCTTCTGCCTCGCCCGCGATGGCGACTTTGACGCGGCGGGCCTGACGCTGGACACGGCCCGCAGCCTTGGCACCGTCTCGCCCGAGGATGCGGCCCTGCTTGACCGTTTCATGAACCCCGAACTGGACGAAGAAGATATCCGCCCCGTTCTGCCCGATCCGGTCACACCCCTGACGATGCGGCTCTTCGAGGCGATTGGCGAACCCATGGTCGGAGTGACCCTGCCTGTGGCCTTTTCCTATGCCGATCTTTCCGAAACCGCAGGCTGGAAAGCCCAGATCGAGGCGGCCGAACGGCTGTCCCGCGCCGGCGCCATCGCGCCCAACCTGCTGCTTGGGCTTTACACCAGCCAAAAGCCCGCAGCCTCTGGCGGCGTGTGGGACCGGGTCGCGGCGTTTCAAAAGCTGGATCAGGCCATTGCCGCGGGTGATGTGCGGGCCGTCGAACAGGCCCTGCCCGTGGCCTGGCTTGAAATGAAATCCGCCGAACTAGAGGTGCCCTTGGCCACGCTTTTTGCCGACAAGCTGTCCAAGATGACCCTTGCCCCCGAAGCGGCCGAGATTTCGTTCCAGATCAGCCTCTTGTCTTCGGATTATGAAAGCCTGTCCGCGGCCCGGTCGTCGTCATCGCCGCGCGATCAGTTCCTGGCCGCTTTGGCCAAGGGCAACCTGACAGGCGTGACCCCGACCGATGCCATGTCCAT
>JAYSWK010000083.1:0-2277 GCA_043718085.1 Rhodobacterales bacterium | reverse complement strand
CGGAAAAGACCGGCAAGCCGGATGTCCGGGGCGCGTATGGGTTGCATGGCCGCGAAATGATCGCCTGGCTCACCCATCTGCAGCACACGCGCGGCAAGAACATCTGGTTCGTCGGCATCCTTGACGAGAAGCTCGATGACTTCAATCGTAAGGTGTTCTCGCCGCAGATCGACGGCTCCAAGACCGGGTTGGAACTGCCCGGGATCGTCGATCAGGTGATCACCATGGCCGAGATTGCCGGGGCCGATGGCCAGCCCGCGCGCGCCTTCGTCTGCCAGACGCTGAACCCGTTGGGGTTTCCGGCCAAGGACCGTTCCGGGCGGCTCGACGTGATCGAAGTGCCACATCTGGGCCGGCTGATGGCGAAGATCCATGGCGCCGTGCGCCCCGCGGCAGCCCGCCTGACCTATGCCGCCACAGTCGAAGGCCCGCCTGCCGCTGCCGCCGCAACCCCCTCCCAAGTCAATTGAAAGGACAAATCCGATGACCGGACTCTGGAACGATTTCAACTCCGCGCAAAGCAACGGCACCGTCATCCCGAAGGGGACACTGGCCAAGGTGCGTCTGACTATCCGCCCCGGCGGTTTCGATGATCCGTCGCAGGGCTGGACCGGCGGTTATGCCAAACGCGGCGCGACCGGGGCCGTCTATCTCGACGCTGAATACACCGTGGTCGAGGGCGCTTACGCCAAGCGCAAGATCTGGTCGCTGATCGGGCTCTACAGCCCCAAGGGCCCGGATTGGGGCAACGCCGGGCGCGGGTTGATCAAGGGCATCCTGAACTCGGCGCGCGGTATCGATGACAAGGACAATTCGGCGCAGGCGCAAGCCAAGCGCCGGATCAGCGGCTTTGCCGAGTTGGACGGGATCGAATTCATCGCCCGGGTGGACATCGGCTCCGACACCAATGGCGAGGACAAGAACGAGGTTCGTTCTGCCGTAACGCCAAGCCACCGCGATTACGCGCAGCTGATGGGGCATGGCGGGGCAACCCCGATGCAGGGCTACCGTCAACCGCCAGTGTCGAACGCCCCGCAGCAGGGCTACGCCGCCCCGGGCCCCAGCCATGCAGCACCCGCCCCGCAACAGCAGCCGTCGCAACCCCCTGCGGCCCCCGGTTTTACCGGGCGACCGAGCTGGGCCGAGTGAGGGGGAGCGAACATGCGGCTGCGCCCCCGTCAGAAAATGTTCGTCGAGCGCAGCCTTGCAGCCCTTGACGCCCACGGCAACACGCTGGGCATCGCGCCCACTGGTGCCGGCAAGACGATCATGCTGTCGGCGGTCACCGGTGAGGTGGTCGGCGACAGCGCCGCCAAGGCCTGTGTGCTGGCCCACCGTGATGAGTTGACCGATCAGAACCGGGGCAAGTTTACCCGGGTCAATCCGGGCCTGACCACCTCGGTGGTCGACGCCAGCGGCAAGTCGTGGGCGGGTCAGGTGACCTTCGCCATGGTGCCGACGCTGGCACGGATCGGCAATCTCGCCGCCATGCCGAAGCTTGATCTGCTGGTGATCGACGAGGCGCACCATGCAGTGGCGGCAAGCTACCGCCGCATCATCGACCATGTCCGCAATGCAAACCCGGATGCCCGCATCTTCGGCGTCACCGCCACGCCAAAACGGGGTGACAAGAAGGGGTTGCGCGAGGTGTTCGACAATGTCGCGGATCAGGTGCGTCTGGGTGAATTGATCGCCTCGGGCCACCTGGTGCCGCCCCGGACCTTCGTCATCGATGTCGGCGTGCAGGACAAATTGCGGTCCATCCGCAAAACTCTGGCGGACTTCGACATGGGCGAAATGGCCTCGATCATGGACCGCGCGCCCGTCACCGATGAGGTGATCCGCCACTGGAAGGAAAAGGCGGGGGACCGGCAAACGGTCGTCTTCTGCTCCACTGTCGCCCACGCCGAACATGTCACCGAAGCATTCCGCGCGGCCGGGATCACGGCGGCGCTGATCCACGGCGATCTGGCCTCCGACACCCGCAAGGCCATCCTCGCCGAATATGCGACGGACAGCATCCGCGTCTTCGTCAACGTGGCGGTGCTGACCGAAGGCTGGGATCATCCGCCGACCTCCTGCGTCGTGCTGCTGCGCCCCAGTTCCTACAAATCCACCATGATCCAGATGATCGGGCGCGGCCTGCGCACCATCGATCCTGTGGAACACCCCGGCGTGGTCAAGACCGACTGCATCGTGCTGGATTTCGGCACCTCGAGCCTGATCCACGGCACGCTGGAACAGGACGTCGACCTCGACGGCAAGACTGACACTGGC
>JAYSWK010000082.1:0-5740 GCA_043718085.1 Rhodobacterales bacterium | reverse complement strand
AATTCCGGCTGGAATACAGTTGATAGGCAATCATCAATGGTCCTTTCCATAGGTGGCCGAATGCAGGTCACGCAAGATAAAGCGCGGCTCTGCCCCGGGCTGATCGGGGGTGAAGGAGACTGTCGCCGGATGGCCCGGGAACAGCGCGAAAGCGTTGTGGGAAAAGCGGCCGGGCCGATCAGCCTCCAGCGCGACGAACAGGGCCAGGGCCTGGGATGAAACCGTGATTTCATAGGCTTGCCCGACGTCCTTGACAGTTTTATTCAACTTCGGCGCAACCAGATCATAGGTCTTGTAGGGTTTCGGCGCAAAGTGATCGCCGCCGCGATGCGCCCCCGCCTCCCAGGTATAGGCCAGCATCGCGCCCTCGGGCACATCGACCGTCAGCGCCAGCACCGAAGCCGCGCCCACAAAGACCGTGGCCCGCCCAAGCTCGCGCACCCCGCCCGCCATTGTCACGGCGCGCGCCACCACGGTCATCTCCACCGCCTCGGCCAGATCATTGATGGCCCGCAACTCGACCCTGCCCGCGACCGGCACCGCCGATACAAGGACCGGCTGATAAAAACCCTTTGCCATGTGGTGCAAAAGCTTCCACCCCCCGCCATGGTCCAGCGAGGCCCAGGAACACACCGGCCAGGTGTCATTCAACTGCCAGATCAGCGTGCCCATGCAATGCGGCTTCAGGCTGCGCCAATGGGTGACCGCCGTCTTGATCGCCAGACCCTGCTGAACCTGGCTAAGGTAGACGAAATTCTCGAAATCCACCGGAAAGCGAAAATAGCGGAACATGGTTTCCGCGATCCGCGCATTGCCGCCGGCGTTCTTCTGGTGGCTTTCCATCACCGGGGCGGCGATGTTGAAATCGGCGGGCTCGGCAAACCGCCGGATCACATCCATCGACGGATAGGACTGGAAACCAAACTCCGAACAGAAGCGCGGGCTGACATCGCGGTAATGGTCGAAATCCCGCCCCTCGTGCCAAACAGACCAGAAATGCATGTCGCCCTTGCTGTCGTCATGCCAGGCATCGCCGAAATCCATCGGCCCCGGGCTGGGGCTGGATGGCCACCAAACCGCCCCCGGCACCGCCGCCTTCAGGCTTTGTTCGATCACCCGGTTCAATCGGTCATAACCCACCAGATACAGATCCCGGTTGGCCCGCGTCTCGGGGAACCAGGTCAGCGCGCCGATCAACTCGTTATCGCCACACCACAAGACCAGCGACGCATGGTGGTGCAGCCGCAGGGCGTTTTCCCGCACCTCGATCGCCACATCGGCCAAAAAGGCGTCATCCGCCGGATAGATATGGCACGAGAACATGAAATCCTGCCAGACCATCAGGCCCAACTCGTCACAAAGGTCATAAAACCAACTGGCCTCGTATCGCCCGCCGCCCCAGACCCGGATCATGTTCATGTGGGCGTCCACGGCCGATTGCAGCAGCCCCCGCGTATCCGCCGCATTGATCCGGCCCGCCAAAGCATCCTGCGGGATCCAGTTCGCCCCTTTGCAGAAGGTGTCACGTCCGTTGATGCGGATTTTGAACCCCAGACCGCTTGCATCCTTTTCGGTGACCAGTTCCGCCGACCGCAGGCCGATGCGCCGCGTCTCGACCTGATCGCCCAATGTCACTGTCAGGTCATGCAACACCTGCGCACCCTGCCCTGCGGGCCACCAAAGCTGGGGGTTCGCGATGGTCAGAACCGCCACGGCCTTGCCCGCCACCACGGGCGCAACCGCCGTCTGACCGCACAAGACAAAGCTGACCTCGCCTGCGCCCTCGACCGCCGCTGTGACCGTCACCACTGCCCGGCCCGGCGCATGGTCCTGCGCGACGACCACCGAGGCAATCCGCGCCGCCGCCTTCGGCTCCAGATGGAAATCGCCATAAAGCCCGAACGTGGCCAGCGCGATGTTCCAGTCCCAGCCGAAATCGCAGGCCGGTTTGCGCAGCATGTTGCCATTGTGAATGGGCGTGTTGTTGGCACTGAACGGCACGACGTACCGCTGCGCCGCCTGCCGCCTGGCCGCCTCGACCGCGGGCGAACGCCAGGAAATCGTCACCTCATTCTCGCCCCGCCGCAACGCGCCCGACACATCCACCCGAAAGCTGCGAAACATGGTGTCGCTGGCCAGAACCAGCGCACCGTTGATCCGGACCTCGGCCACCGTGTCCAGCATCGCGACGACCAGAACCTGATCGACCCGGTCCGTTGTGAACACCCGCCGCGCCACCCAGTCACGCTGACAAATCCAGCGCAGCCCATATTCATTGCGGCCGAAATACGGGTCCGGAATTGCCCCGGCCTTGAACAGGGCGTCGATCCCGTCGCCCGGCAAGGTGAAGGCCACACGGTAATCACCGCTTTCGTCGGAAAGCGACCATTCCCCGCTCAGATCCAGCATGGTCAGACCCGAAGTTCAGTGGCTTCGTCGAAAATCGACGCTTTGGAGATATCGACCTTCAGATGCATGTTCGACCCGATTGTGGGCCGACGCTCGACTGGCATGCGGACCGAGATCGACTTGCCCTCGGCCAACAGCCAGACCAGCGAATCCGCGCCCATCGGCTCGTCGATTTCGACGGTCACGGGCAGGGTGTGCCCCGGCTCCTCGTGATCTTGCAGCACCAGATGCTCGGGGCGCAGGCCCAGCGTGGCACTGGGCCGGTCCATCATCGCGCCGCCATCATAACCGGCCAGGTTCAGTTTGGTCTGGCCAAAGACAAAACTCTTGCCGCCGTCGACCATGGCACCTTGCAGAAAGTTCATCGCCGGGCTGCCGATGAAACCTGCCACAAACAGATTGGTCGGGCGGTTGTAGATCGTCTGCGGTGCGTCCAGTTGCTGGATGATGCCGCCGCGCATGATAGCGATGCGGTCGGCCAGGGTCAGCGCCTCGATCTGGTCATGGGTCACATAGATCATCGTGTTCTTCAACCGGCTGTGCAGCCGCTTGAGTTCCACGCGCAACTCGCTGCGCAACTTGGCATCCAGGTTCGACAAGGGCTCGTCGAACAGAAAGACATCGACATCCCGCACCAGGGCCCGGCCTATCGCCACGCGCTGCCGCTGCCCGCCAGACAAGGCGCCGGGCTTGCGGTCCAGAAGCGGGCCGATCTGCAAAATCTCTGACGCCCGCTGCACCCGCTTTTCTATTTCGACCTTGGGCAGACCCGCGATCTTCAACCCGAACGACAGGTTCCCGCGCACCGTCATCTGCGGATAAAGCGCATAGGACTGGAACACCATCCCGATGCCGCGTTCGCTGGGTTCGGCCCAGGTCACGTTCTTGCCCTTGATATGGATCTGGCCTTCGGACAGCTCCAACAGCCCCGCCAGGCAGTTCAGCAAGGTGGACTTGCCGCAGCCCGACGGCCCCAACAAAACGATGAACTCGCCCTCTTCCACATCCAGGTTCAAATTCTTCAGAACTTCAGCGGCGCCGAACTTCAGGGTCAGGTTTTGGACAGAGACTGAGTGCATGTGATCAACCCTTAACGGCGCCGGCTGCAATGCCGCGCACGAAGTATTTGCCAGAGATGAAGTAGATGGCCAGCGGAACCAGACCGGTCAGGATCGTTGCTGCCATGTCCACGTTGTAAGCCTTGCCGCCCTGAACCGAGTTGACGATGTTGTTCAATTGCACCGTCATCGGATAGTTCGTCGGCCCTGCGTAAATCACGCCGAACAGAAAGTCGTTCCAGATGCCGGTAACCTGCAAGATGACCGCCACGGTAAAGATCGGCACCGACATCGGCGCATAGACCCGGAAGAAGATTCCCCAATAGCCCGCCCCATCGACCCGCGCCGCCTTGAACAACTCTTGCGGAAGCGACGCAAAGTAGTTGCGGAACAGCAGCGTCAGGATCGGCAGACCAAAGATCGTGTGAACCAGAACCACGGCCGGCAGGGTCGAATAGATGCCCAGCCACCGGGTGATGATCACCAGGGGATAGATCATCACGACATAAGGTATGAACGACGACACCAGAAGCACCGTAAAGAACGCTTCCGAGAATTTGAACGGCCAGTTCGCCATGGAATAGCCGGTCAGCGAGGCCACGATGATCGACACGATGGTCGAAGGCACCGTGATGCGGACCGAATTCCAGAAACCGACCTTGATACCCTCGCAATAAAGCCCGGTGCAGGCCGAATCCCAGGCCGTGCTCCACGCCTCCAGCGACGGGCTCATGGTCGGGACAAAGATGTTCCCGGCCCTGATTTCCGGCAGGCTTTTCAGCGATGTGATGACCATGATGTACAACGGAAAGATGAAGAACAGCGCGCAGATCAAAAGCACGCCGTACACCACGGCACGTTCCCAGGTGATGAACTTTTTCGGCTTGGCACCCGAGGGTCCGGTCAGCGTTTGTGTGTTTGCCATGGGTCCGGTCCTCACGCCTTTGCCTTGTTGCCGAATTCCATCCGGATCCACGGGATCAGGATGATGGCCATGGCCACCAGCATGACCGTCGAAGCCGACAGCGCCTGCCCAAGGTTGGCCGAGAAATTCTGGTAGATATAGCGCGACGGCACATCGGACGAGATTCCGGGGCCGCCATCGGTCAGCGCGACCACAAGATCGTAAATTCGCACCGCACCCGAGGCGACGATCACAAAGGTGGTGACCAGCACTGGCTTCATCATCGGCAGCACGATCTGGATATAGGTCCGCCAGGCCGGAATGCCGTCAACGCGGGCGGCCTTCCAGATGTCGTCGTCGATGCCGCGCAAACCGGCCAGCATCAACGCCATCACGAACCCCGCGCCCTGCCAGATGCCCGCGATCACGATGGCATACATCACCATCTCGCGGTCGGCGACCCAGTCAAAGCTGAAACTTTCCCAGCCCATGGCGCGAATGGTCTTTTGCAACCCGTATTCCGGCGACATGATCCAGGCCCAGACGTGGCCAGTCACGATGAACGACAGCGCGAAAGGGTAAAGGAATATCGTGCGGAACACGCCTTCCATGCGGATCTTCTGATCCATCATCACCGCCATCAGAAAGCCCAAAGCCATCACGATGGTAATCGACAGAAGGGCATAGGTGACGACGTTTGGCAGCGAACCTGAGCATTTCAATTGCCAGTCGTCCATGCCGACATGGGTGATCGCCGGGCAGTTCATCCAGCGGTCGGTGTTGAACAGCCGCTTGTAATTCTTGAAACCGACAAAACCGTCGATCCACTGTCTCGGCGTGAAGATCGGCAGGACCTTGATGCTGGTAAAGGAAAACAGGACGGTCCACAGGGTCCCCCCGACGAACACGCCCAGCACGATCAGCATCATTGGCGCCGAGGCGAACTTTGACCATAAATTCCGGAATAGGGGATTGGGTCTGTCCATGGGTCCTACCAACTGTCCTGAGGGCCTAAGAAACAGGCCCGGCCACCTGTGGGGAAGCCGGACCTGTCATTTCAGTCTACGTCAGCGCCGGATCAGATTGGCGGTGCAGCCGCGATGATATCCGCGAACTTGCTCTGGGCGTCAGCAGCGGTCATTTCAGGGTTCGCCATGAACTCGGTCATCAGATCGTCGATCTGGTTGATAGTGTCGCGGTCGACCATCTGCTGGTTGGCAGGGTAAATAGTGGTCGAATGGTCCAGAATCTCCAGACCCTTCTTCATGCAGTCGTTGGCCGCAGCAAGGTCAACGTCGGCACGCATCGGCAGCGAGCCCTTCTTCAGGTTGAAGGCGACCTGAGTTTCCTTGGTGACCAGCGTGTGGGC
>JAYSWK010000081.1:0-2280 GCA_043718085.1 Rhodobacterales bacterium | reverse complement strand
CCGAAATGACGCGCCGCCGCACGCTCACTCATGCCGTTTCGACAAGCATGACGCACCTTCCGATACAATTCCACGGTGAAAATACCCGCGCCCTCCCTGTCGCCAGCAAGTGCCAAAGTGGCCGACTTTTGCACCGCCGCTACACGATCCCCTACATAGCCCGCAACTGCAGCTGCAGCCCATCTGAGATATGCTCTTTCATCGCGTGCTCGGCCACCAACGGATCTCCGGTGCGGATAGCGTCAAGCAGAGACAGATGCCCGCTCAGCGTTGCGCGCAACTGGTCCTGTTTCAGCAGACGAAACGCGCCGAACGATAGGCTGCGATTCCACATCGCGTCGAACATTTCCAACAGGTATTGATTGTCGGTCGTGGCCACGAAGGCGCGGTGAATCTGACGGTTGGCGTCATAGTACTGGGGGGCACCCTCGGGTACGGTCGCCTCATTGGCTCGTATCACGGCTTCGATCCCCGACAGGTCCGCAGCATCTGCATTCCGCGCCAGCATCGCGGCGCAATGCCCCTCGATCGCTTGCCGCGCCTGATAGATTTCGACCACTTCTCGCGGGCTGGCCATTCGGATTGTGAATCCACCACGGTCAGAGGCGACAAGCGTGCCTTCCTGTTCCAGCCGGAACAGTGCTTCGCGGATGGGCGTTCGGCTAACCTGCAATTGTTCGGCAAGCTTTTCTTGGACGATCCGCTCTGACGGTGCGATCATGCCTTGGTTGATCGCAGTCAGGATTTGATCGTAAACCTGATCGGCCAACCTCGGACGCGAGACTTCGATCTTCTGGAACATTCTGATCACCAATTGGTTCATGCAACACTGGCCCCGGCGAGGGGCCTCGTGCTACGGCATTATTTTGGGTCTGATAGCGCGGTGACGGAAGAATTGCACGATCTGTTGCGCCACATGGTCCGAAGGGCTGAGAGTATCATAGGCCTGGTCGGCGGCATGAATGGTTTCTTGCGGCAGAATATCGCGTCGTAAATCCAAAAGATCGCGGCCAAAAGCATTGGTGAATTCGGGATGCGCTTGATAGGTCAGGGCACGATTACCATAGGCCAAAGCGGCGTTTTCACAAAACTCAGAAGTGGCAATGCGGGTGGCGCCGGGAGGCACTCTGGTCACCTGATCTTGGTGCCAGGCGTTAATCACCATTTTTTCACCACCGGCAAAGTCGTAAATCGTCGGGCCAATGGCCCAACCAAGGGGGAATTTCTCGACTTTGCCGCCAAGCGCCTGTGCCAGAATCTGATGGCCAAAGCAGATACCGACGATGGGCATGTCGGCGGCATAGGCCCCGCGCAGGAACGTCTCCAGCGTGGCGATCCAAGGCAGATCATCATAGGCGCTGTACTTCGAGCCGGTCAGTAGCCAGCCGTCGCATTCGGTTACGCTGTTCGGGAACGCCCCGTCGAGCACCGCGAAGGTCTGAAAGGTGAAGTCGCCATCATGGAGAAGACCTGTCATCATATCAGGGAAATCGTCGTGGATTTCGCGCAAAGGGTCGGTGACGCGGCCGGTTTGCAGGATGCCGATTTTCATGTGGTCATTCCAATGCAAAGTCGATGATGGTGCGGATGCCTTCGCCGCGTTCCATGGCGGCGAAGCCTTGATTGATCTGACCCAGCGGCAGCCGCGCGGTCAGCATCTCGTCCAGCTTCAGCCTTCCCTCTAGATAGAATCGTGCCAAACGCGGCATATCGGTGCGGAACTGGTTTGACCCCATATCGCAACCCATCACCTGGCGTTCCGCGATGAAATGGCCAAATGGCAGGTTGATCCTGTCCTCCAGCCCCATAAGGCCGATCATCACCGTCTTGCCGCCCTTGCGGGTCATCAAAAAAGCCTGCTCGACCAGTTTCGATGTCCCCACTGCTTCAAAGGCTGCGTGAACGCCCTTGCCTCCGGTCAGGGCGCGCACGGTGCTGACTGCATCGGCCGTAGCGGGGTTGATCGCGGCGGTTGCGCCAAAGCTGAGTGCCATGACCAGACGGGCGGCATTCAGGTCGATGGCGATGATATCCAACGCCCCCGCGAGCCGCGCGCTTTGGATCGTGCTGAGGCCGACGGCACCGCAGCCGATCACGGCCACCGATTGCCCCGCCATCACTTGCGCAGTGCGGGTGACAGCACCGAAACCTGTCATCATGCCGCAACCGATCAGGGCCGCGCGGTCCAGGGGCATTGCCGGGTCGATCTTGGCCAAGGCATTTTCATGCACCAGGACCTGCTGGGCAAAGCCCGACAGATGCATGAATTGGCTGATCGGC
>JAYSWK010000009.1:0-2560 GCA_043718085.1 Rhodobacterales bacterium | reverse complement strand
GGGCGTGGGCTAGACAGCCTAGGACGTTCCGGCCCGGTTGTGCGGCCGGTCACACTGGGGGCATGCATGTCATTTCACCGTTTCACCCGTGCCGCGCTGGCGCTGCTGCTGGTGACTGCCGTCGCCGCCTGCGGCGGGGGTGGCGGTGGTTCCAGTGGGCTTGGTGGCCTGTTTGCCGGCAATGGCGGGGCCGAACGCAAGACCTCGGCTCAGGTCGCGCAAGATCAAACCGACGCGGCGCTTGGGATCACCCGGACGGGAACGGGCAACCGCACGACGCTGCGCGATCTGTTCCGCCATGGCGATGATCCCAACACGACGGTCAAGGTGAACAAGTATATCTGGGAAGCAGCACTGGATGTGCTGAATTTCCTGCCGATTGAATCGGTTGACCCGTTCACCGGCGTCATTGTGACGGGTTACGGGCGCCCGCCCGGCGGTGGGCGGGCGTACCGCGCCACGATTTATGTGCAGGACCCGGCCCTGGACGCGCGCAGCCTGAAGCTGGCCATGCAGACGCAGGGTGGTGGCGCGGTGGACCCGGCCACGATCCGCGCGGTCGAGGACGCCATTCTTACGCGGGCGCGCGAACTGCGCATTGCGGACGGCAAGCTGTAAGGCGGTTCAGGCGTCGAACGCGGTTTCCGATAGCCTTTCCTTCAGACGAACCTGAACCGCTGTAACACTCTGGACCTTGCACCTTTCATCGGTGTAATTCGGCCCCTGTATGACGAAAGGGCCGGACATGTCGCGCTATGAACCTGCGGTGATCGAAGCAAAGTGGCAAAAGGCCTGGGCAGAGGCGCAGGTCTTTGCCGCGCGGCGCGATCCGGCCAAGCCGAAATACTATGTGCTGGAGATGTTCCCCTATCCTTCGGGGCGCATCCACATGGGACATGTGCGCAATTATACGATGGGCGATGTGGTCGCCCGTTATAAAGCGGCGCAGGGGTTTTCGGTCCTGCATCCGATGGGATGGGATGCCTTTGGCCTGGCGGCTGAAAACGCCGCGATGGAAAAGGGCATTCACCCGGGCACCTGGACCTTTCAGAACATCGCCGACATGAAGGCGCAGCTTCTGCCTTTGGGCTTTTCGCTGGACTGGTCGCGCGAAATCGCCACCTGTCATCCCGAATACTATCGCCACCAGCAGGCCATGTTCATCGACATGATGGGCAAGGGTCTGGTCTATCGCAAGAATGCCGTGGTCAACTGGGACCCGGTCGACATGACGGTGCTGGCCAACGAACAGGTGATTGACGGCAAGGGCTGGCGGTCGAACGCCCCGGTGGAACGGCGCGAGCTGACGCAATGGTTCTTCAAGATCAGCGACTATTCCGAGGAATTGCTGGCGGCACTGGACGGGCTGACCGCCTGGCCCGACAAGGTGCGCCTGATGCAGGCGAACTGGATCGGCAAATCACGCGGGATCGAGGTGGATTTCCCGCTGATCACACCGGTCGCCGGGCAAACCGCCTTGACCTGTTACACCACCCGCCCCGACACCTTGCGCGCCGCGACCTTCATGGCCATCGCGCCAGACCATCCCATTGCACAGGCTCTGGCCAAAGCCGACCCGAAGGTTGCGGCCTTTTGCGAGGAATGCCGCAAGGGCGGCACCAGCGAAGCCGCCATCGAGACCGCCGAAAAGCTGGGCTTCGACACGGGGCTGAGTGTCCGCCATCCAATCTACCCGGAAAAGACCCTCGTCGTCTGGATCGGCAACTTCGTCTTGATGGAATACGGCACAGGCGCAATCTATTGCTGCCCCGGCCATGATCAGCGTGACCTTGATTTCGCTCGAAAATACGGTCTGCCGGTGGTCAACGCCTTCCACATGCCGGGCGAGGTGAACGAGATCGGGTCAGAGGCGCTGGTCCCCGCCAAGGACGTGACCGTCACCTATGACAGCCACTTTACCGGCCTTACCGTGGCGACTGCCTATGATGCCATCGAGACCTCGATCGACTGGATGGAGGCGCGGGGACTGGGCAAGGGCCAGGTCAAGTACCGCCTGCGCGACTGGGGCCTGTCACGGCAACGCTATTGGGGCTGCCCGATTCCGGTGATCCATTGCACCGCCTGCGGCGTTGTGCCCGAGGCCAAGGAAAACCTGCCCGTCCGCCTGCCCGAGGATGTGACCTTCGACATACCCGGCAACCCGCTGGACCGCCATCCGACATGGCGCAACTGCACCTGCCCGAACTGCGGGGCCGCCGCCCAGCGTGAGACCGACACGATGGACACATTCGTGGATTCGAGCTGGTATTTCGCCCGCTTCACCGCGCCCCGGGCCGACACGCCCACGGTGGCCGAGGAAGCCGCCTACTGGATGAATGTCGATCAGTATATCGGCGGGGTCGAACACGCGATCCTGCATCTGCTTTACAGCCGCTTTTTCGCCCGGGCGATGCAGCGGACCGGCCATCTGCCCGCAACGGCGATCGAGCCGTTCAAGGCCCTGTTCACCCAAGGCATGGTGACGCACGAGATTTACCTTACCCGCGATGCGGCGGGGCGGCCGGTCTATCACCTGCCCGAGGACGTGATGCGCAGCGAG
>JAYSWK010000080.1:0-5744 GCA_043718085.1 Rhodobacterales bacterium | reverse complement strand
TTTTGCTGCCCGATATGGTGATCCCGATGCATGGCGAGCATCGTCATTTGCGCGAACATTCCCGCATCGCGATGGAGGCAGGTATTGCCTCTATCGTCGCGACAAACGGGATGATGCTGGATATTTCCGGCGACGTGCCAAAAGTGGCCGAGCATATCGAGGCCGGGCGCACCTTCCTGGACGGCACGGCATTGATCGGGGCTATGGATGGCGTGGTCCGGGACCGGATTCGCATGGCGTTGAACGGCCATGTTGCCGTGACGCTGATCCTGGATGAAAACAACGAACCTTTGGGCGATGCCTGGGTCGATCTGCGCGGCCTGCCACCCTTGGGCAAAGGCGGGCGCGATATGGCCGAAACGCTGGAAGGGGACCTTAGCGAGTTTCTGGACACGGCGGGCAAAAAGCTTTTGGCCGATGACGACAAACTTGAAGAGGCGCTGAAGCGCGTGGTCCGTCAGGTCGCCATGGAAGAGATCGGCAAGAAGCCTGAAATGACCGTGGTCATCAGCCGCCTGGCCGAGGAATAGAGCAAAGACAGACACGATGTCCAAGTTTTGGACATCGTGTTTTATCATTTTATCCCAATGGGTTGCTGATTTTCGTTAACCAAAATGAAAGGTTTGACGGGGGTAATTTCGCCCCCGTGCCGCTGGATTCAACCCTCGGCCGCCTGATCCTCGGCCAGCTCTTCGGTGCTGTCATCATAGGCTGCGGATTTGATGGCAAAGCTGCGCAGGATGAAATCGGGCACATGGTCGCCCAGGCCCACGACCCGGTCGCCATTGCCGCGCGCGCCTTGGCGGCGGTCGTCATGGCTGCGGTTTTCGGGCGTGGTGCGCGGCTCGGCGGGGCGTTCGGACGAACGATCGCCAGACCGCTCTGTCGGGCGGCGATCGGGTGCGGGGCGCGGGCTGCGGCGGTCGGGTGCGGCCGGGCGCGGTGCTTGCTCGGCGACCGGTTCGGGTGCCGTGACGATCACCGGCATGGCCTCGACCTTGGGTTCAGACCTGCTGCGATCGCTGACGCCACGGCTGGATCTGCTGCGGCCCCCCGAGGTCCGGCTGCTTCCGCCGGGGCGGTTTTCGGTTTCCGAGGCGCCATCCAACGCGCCTTCGGGGACTTCACCGCGCGGGATCGGCTGCTTGACCAGGCTTTCGATGGCGGCAAGATATTTGTCGTCATGCGGCGTGGCAATCGTATAGGCCTTGCCCAGACGCCCGGCGCGGCCGGTGCGACCGATGCGGTGCACGTAATCCTCGGGGTGCGAGGGCACGTCAAAGTTGAACACATGGCTGACGGCCGGAATATCAAGGCCACGTGCAGCCACATCCGAGGCGATCAGCAAATGGACCGAGCCGTCACGGAAGCCGTCCAGAGTGCGGGTGCGCACCGACTGGTCAAGATCACCATGGATGGGGGATGCGTTGAAACCATGCTGTTTCAGTGACTTGGCCACGACATCGACATCCATCTTGCGGTTGCAAAACACGATGGCATTGGTGCAAGCCTCGCCTTCCTGGCGGATCAGGGCGCGCAGGACGGCGCGCTTGTCGGCAAAGCTGCGGTCCTTGCGGGCGGGCGTGAACTTGATCAACTGCTGCTCGATGGTCAGCGAGGCGGTGGCCTGACGGGCGACTTCGATCTTGACCGGGGTTTTCAGGAAGGCATTGGTGATGCGCTCGATCTCGGGCGCCATGGTGGCCGAAAAGAACAGGGTCTGGCGGCGCGGCGGGGTCAGTTGGAAGATGCGTTCGATATCGGGGATAAAGCCCATGTCCAGCATGCGGTCAGCCTCGTCGACCACCATGATCTCGACCCCGGTCAGCAGCAGCTTGCCGCGTTCGTGATGGTCAAGCAGGCGTCCGGGGGTTGCGATCAGCACATCGACGCCGCGGTCGATCAGCTTGTCCTGTTCACCGAACGACACACCGCCGATCAGCAAAGCCTTGGTCAGCTTGGTATATTTGGCATAAGTGTCAAAGTTTTCGGCGACCTGGGCGGCCAGTTCACGCGTCGGCGCCAGCACCAGGCTGCGCGGCATCCGGGCGCGGGCGCGGCCCTGACCCAACAAGGTGATCATCGGCAGAACGAAACTTGCAGTCTTGCCGGTGCCGGTTTGGGCGATGCCAAGAACATCCTGGCGCAGCAGGGCGGGCGGGATGGCTTGGGCCTGAATCGGGGTGGGGGTTTCGTAGCCAGCATCGCTGACGGCCTGCATCACGCGCGGATCCAGCGCGAGGTCGGAAAATTTGGTCATATGCGTCCTAATATGCAGGATCGGCCTGCATTGGGTTAAGGGACGCTTAGTTCCGGGCGTCCCGGCGTCATTTGGGGCCTGTTCAGCCCTGCGGTATGGGGCCCGGTTGAGCCTAGGGTCGGTTAACGGAAAAGTCGAGCAAGGTCAAGGATGCGGCGAATTGACCGCAAGCCGGTAGACCTGTCGCCGCTTGGGATCGAACCTGTCGGCAAGGCGTTCGGCCAGACGCAGACGGTCCAGATCCGAAAGTTCGAATTTCGCGCCGATATCGGTGTCGCGGCGCCATTTCTTGGAGGCGCTGAAGCGGCCGACGCCGGTGATTTCCAGCACAAAAATGTCATCGGCAAAGACCTTGGCCGAAAGCCGGTCCAGCCGCAGCATTGCACCACTTGCCGAGACGCTGAGCATCTTGACCCCGATCCGCATGGAGGCGCTGGTCAGAAGGGCTGAGACGTCAACGTCATAGCGCGGAAATTCGCGCTTGTCGTTGGGTGGGTTGGCCATGCACGATCACCCTTTTGCGGCATAAGTCGGGCTGATTGACTTTTCTGGCCACAGTTTGGGACATTGAAGTTTAAACGAGGTTAACGGCAAAAGGGCAGGCCTTTGGGCCCGTCCGTCCGACAGAAGCGCGGTCAAAAGCGGCCCCGTGCGTCAAACTTGATGCGGCACCTCGGCGCGTTCAGACCATCATTTCCTTGGTCGCTGTCAGCTTGACCTCGGGATAGTCGCGCTCGATCCGGTCGATGTCCCATTTCAGGCGTGTCAGGAAGACCATGTCCCCGTCGCTGTCCAACGCCATATGGCCCTTGTTGACGTTAACCAGCTTTTCAACCTCGGCCTTGGGTCCCGAAACCCAGCGGGCCGACGTGAAATGCGAGGGTTCAAAGCGGACGGGAAGCGCATATTCCTCCTCGATCCGGCTGGCCAGAACTTCAAACTGCAACTGGCCCACGACCCCCACGATATAGCCCGAGCCGATCATGGGTTTGAACACTTTGGCGGCCCCTTCCTCGGCAAATTGCATCAGGGCCTTTTCCAGATGCTTGGCCTTCATCGGGTCCATGGCGCGGACGGTTTGCAGCAGTTCGGGGGCAAAAGACGGGATGCCGGTAAAGCGCAGCGCCTCGCCCTCGGTCAAGGCGTCGCCGATGCGCAGCTGGCCGTGGTTGGGAATACCGATGATGTCGCCGGCCCAGGCCTCTTCGGCCAGTTCGCGGTCGGCGGCCAGGAACATGACCGGATTGGCGACGGTGAGGGGCTTCTTGGTGCGGACATGATGCAGCTTCATGCCGCGCAGAAAATGGCCCGAGGCGAGGCGGACAAAGGCCACACGGTCGCGGTGCTTGGGGTCCATGTTGGCCTGAACCTTGAAGACAAAACCCGCGACCACGGGTTCGTCCGGGCTGATCTGACGCTCGGCCGCCGTTTGCGGCCGGGGTTCGGGCCCGTATTCGCCCATGCCGTCCATCAGTTCCTTGACGCCGAAGGAATTGATCGCCGAGCCGAACCAGATCGGCGTCATCGAGCCGTTCAGGAAAGAGGCGCGGTCAAATGCGGGCAAAAGTTCGCGGGCCATCTCGATCTCTTCATGAAACTTGGCCAGAAGATTGGCGGGCACGTGATCTGCCAGTCTGGGGTCGTTCATCCCGTCGATCTTGATGGATGCGGCGACCTTGTTGCGGTCGGCACGGTCCATGATTTCCAGCCGGTCGTGCAAAAGATCATAGGCCCCGACGAAATCGCGACCGACCCCGATGGGCCACGAGGCGGGCGTCACGTCGATGGCCAGGTTTTCCTGAATCTCGTCGATGATCTCGAACGTGTCGCGGCTTTCGCGGTCCATCTTGTTGCAGAATGTCAGGATGGGCAGATCGCGCATCCGGCAAACCTCGAACAGCTTTTGGGTCTGGCTTTCTACCCCTTTGGCCCCGTCAATCACCATGATGGCGGCGTCCACGGCGGTGAGGGTGCGGTAGGTATCCTCGGAGAAATCCGAGTGGCCGGGGGTGTCGACAAGGTTGAACCGCCACTGGCGGTAATCATAAGACATGGCCGAGGCAGAGACGGAAATGCCGCGTTCCTGTTCCAGCTTCATGAAATCCGAGCGCGTGCGCCGCGCCTCGCCCTTGGCACGCACCTGACCGGCCAACTGGATAGCGCCGCCGAACAGCAGGAACTTTTCGGTCAGCGTGGTCTTGCCGGCATCCGGGTGCGAGATGATCGCAAAGGTCCGCCGGCGGGCGATCTCGGGCGGGAGTTTGGGGGCGTTGTCAAGCATGGGGGGCGTGTAGCGGAAAAGGGGGTAAGGGTAAAGCGAGGGGCAGGCGCCGCAGGGGCCAAGACTGGGGCCAAGATTTTTCGTACGAAAAGTCCTGGCCTGCCGATCGGCTCAGTTCAAGGATAGCCACGTCCTTTGAAGCGATGCGCAGGGCCGATTTCCTCCAGAAACTGCCGCCCGGCTTCGGTGCCGAAATGCGGGGCCTGGATCAGGCCGGGGAATTGCGCTTTGACGTCTGATGCTATTTCGGGCGGCAGGCGGTTCACGGTGGCGTCGTTGACCATCAGGCTTTCCGACGGGATGCCCTCAGCATAGATGATTTCGTGGCGGTCAAATACCAGGCTGAAATAGTCGACATAGCCACCTTCACGCAGGTAGACCTGCTCGCCATCGACGAAATGGCGGGCCTGGACCAGAAGTTCGGATGTGGTCAGACCCGGCACCTTTTGGCGCTGATACAGAAAGACCCGATGGTGTTGGCTGAGCATGAGATCGCCCTCGTTGCCAAGGGTTCCGGCGGAAATGACCACCGGGGCAAAGCCGCCAACGGCCCGCAGGCGGGCATGACCGATCCAGCGCACGCATTGGCGGCCATGATCGCGGGTCAGAACCGGATCGCCGGGCAGCAACGCCTCGATCGCGCGTTGCGCGCCGTCGGCAAGGGTGATCATGGTGCCGCGGGCAAAGGACAGGCACAAGACATCGGCCAGCATCAGATCGGCCGGGGCGGGCTCGACCGCCAGAAGCGTATATTCGACCCCGGTTCCGATCGGCGACAACGGCAGCACGAACCGCGCGCCACCCTGCAGCGCAAGGATCAAAAGCTCGACCTTGTCGCCATCCGGGGCCATCAGCGCATAGCGCGCCTCTAGCCGGATCACCTGACCCGGTTGTCCGACGTCCGAACCTGCCGCCACCTGTTGCACGGTCCCGTCCGGCTGGCTGACCACAAGGCGCAAGGGATCGGCCAGGCGGTCAAGCTGATAGATATCGCCAAGGTCAACCTCTTCTGCACCGGTCAAGCCGTCGCCCTGATTGGTGCCATGGGTGACATAGATGTCCGCGGCCCGAAACACCTGGCAGGCGTGGCCGGGCGGTGGCAGATCAGCAGGGGCAGCGGTAGCGGCCATGGCCGGGTGGTCCTTTGCAGGGAAGTGATGTTAGACTGAGGGCCGGCAAAAACCGGGGAACGGGTTGAATATT
>JAYSWK010000079.1:0-2283 GCA_043718085.1 Rhodobacterales bacterium | reverse complement strand
GGATGGGTTTGCATGGAATCGGGAAACGCTGCCTCTCGCATTCGCTCGAACGCGTTTCCCGATGGGGTTTGCTTCCATGAAAACCCATCCCGCTTTAAAGCGCCACGCGGCGGTTTTCGTCGCGCCGCGCGGTCAGTTCTTCGGACACAAGGAAGGCCAGTTCCAGCGACTGGCTGGCGTTCAGACGCGGATCACAGGCCGTGTGGTAGCGGTCCGACAGATCCTCGTCCGACACGGCGCGCAAACCACCGGTGCATTCGGTGACATCCTTGCCGGTCATCTCGAAATGAACGCCGCCGGGAACCGTGCCCTCGGCCTTGTGAATGGCAAAGAACTCGCGGACCTCGCGCAGAACCGATTCGAACGGCCGGGTCTTGTAGCCGGACGCCGCCTTGATCGTGTTGCCATGCATGGCATCGCAAGACCATACGACCTTGGCCCCCTCGGCCTGAACCGTCTTGATCAGGCGCGGCAGATGGTCACCGACCTTTCCGGCGCCAAAGCGGGCAATCAGGGTCAGGCGGCCCGCCTCGTTTTGCGGGTTCAACTTGGCCATCAGCACCTTGAGATCCTCGGCCGTGGTCGAGGGGCCGCATTTCAAGCCAATGGGATTCAGCACACCGCGGCAGAACTCGACATGCGCGCCGTCGGGCTGACGGGTGCGGTCGCCGATCCAGATCATGTGACCCGAACCTGCCACTGGCTGTCCGGTCAGCGAATCGATCCGGCAAAGGGCCTCTTCATATTCCAAAAGCAGGGCTTCGTGGCTGGTGTAGAACTCGACCATCGACAGGGTATGGGCGGTATCCGAATTGACCCCGGCCGCCGTCATGAAATCCAACGCATCCGAGATGCGGTTGGACAGCTCGCGGTAGCGTTCGGCCTTGTCGCTTTCGGCAAAGCCAAGGGTCCAGGAATGCACCCTGTGAATATCGGCAAAGCCCCCGGTCGAAAAGGCGCGCAACAGGTTCAGCGAGGCCGCAGCCTGGGTATAGGCCTGCAACATGCGCTGCGGATCGGGCAGCCGGTCGGCGGCGGTGAAGTCAAAGCCGTTGATGATGTCGCCACGATAGCTGGGCAGTTCGACCCCGCCGATCACCTCGGTCGCGGCCGAACGCGGCTTGGCGAATTGGCCCGCCATGCGACCGATCTTGATGACCGGAACCTTGGCGCCATAGGTCAGCACCACCGCCATCTGCAACATGACGCGGAACGTGTCACGGATATTGTCGGCCGAAAACTCGGCAAAGCTTTCGGCGCAGTCGCCACCTTGCAGCACGAAAGCCTTGCCCTCGGCCGCCAAAGCCAGTTGCTTTTTCAGCGTGCGCGCCTCGCCGGCAAAGACCAGCGGAGGATATTTGCCCAACTGCCCCTCGGCCGCCTTCAGCGCCGCCTGATCGGGATAATCAGGCATCTGAACCCGCGGTTTGGCGCGCCAATCTGTTTTCGTCCAACCCTTGGTCATGGGTATATCCTTGCGTCTTGAACACTTCGGGGGCGTATAAGGAAAACCCGATCAATTGCAAAGGCCGAAGTGATCAAATAGCCCTTGCGGCCTGCCCGCAAACCTGTATCCATGCGTCATTACCGACATTGCAGGTCGCAACATGGCTAGTCCGCTCCGCAAAGCTACGCAAAACGCGCCAGAAGTGGCGCCACGCCGCTTTGTGTTCCTGCTGCTTGACCGTTTCACCATGCTGTCCTTCGCCTCGGCGATCGAACCTTTGCGCATCGCCAACCGCATTTCGGGCCAGCAGCTTTACACCTGGGTCCTGGCGGGCGAAGGCGGGCAAAGCGCCACCTGTTCCAACGGGGCTGCCTTCAAGCTGGACATGGGGCTGGAAGAGATCCAGCGCGATGACACTTTGCTGGTTTGCGGCGGGATGGATGTGCAGAAATCCACCACCAAACCCGTGCTGAACTGGCTGCGGCGCGAGGCGCGGCGCGGTGTGACCATCGCGGGGCTGTGCACCGGGTCCTATTCCATGGCCAAGGCCGGCCTGCTGGACGGCAAAAAGGCCACGATCCATTGGGAAAACCAGGATGGGTTTCTGGAAGAATTCGAAGATGTCAACCTGACCAAATCGGTATTCGTCATGGACGGCAACCGCTGGTCCACCGCGGGGGGCACCTCGTCGCTGGATCTGATGCTGAAGGTCATCGCCGGCGATCAGGGCGAGGATATTGCCAACACGGTGGCCGACCAGCTGATCTATTCCACCCCCCGCACCGATCAGGACACCCAGCGCCTGTCGATCCCGACCCGCATCGGCGTGCGCCACC
>JAYSWK010000078.1:0-2287 GCA_043718085.1 Rhodobacterales bacterium | reverse complement strand
TTGGCGCAACGGGTAGTGGCGGCCCGTCGCCCGGTTCCAGACCATGCCAAGCAGGACCAGCGCCAATGTACCGGCGAAGACGGGGATCAGGGCAAAGCTGAAGGGGGGCAGATGGTCCGGCTTTGCCAAAAGCACTGTGGCGATGGCGACAGCGCCGCCTGGCGGGTGCAAAGCGCGGGTCAGCGACATGGCGACCATGGCCAGAAGGACCGCCACCGCGACGGCGGGCACCATGGGCAGATGGGCTTGCAGCACGGCCAAAGCCGCCAAGGCGGAAACCGAATTGCCGACAACCGCCGACCATGGCTGAGCCAGGGGGCTGTTCGGCACGGAAAAGATCAGGAAGGCCGAAGCGCCAAGGGGCGCGATCAGGGCGGCCTGGCTCATCATCGGCGCCCCGGCCCCGCCGAGAAGCCACAGGATCAGGTCCGCCAGGAAAAGGCCCAAAGCCGCACCGACGGCGGCACGCACAATTTCGCGGGGCGCGGGCTGTGGCACGGCGGGTCCGAAACCCCGGATCATGGTGCCGCTCCGGCGTGGCGCCCCTGGGCCATTACAAGCCAGCCGTCGGGCGGCGGCGGCGTGGGTGCGTGGGTCGGGCCTTGCCAGAACATCAGAAGGATATGGTCGGGGTCCTTGGGTGTGTCCGCCTCGGCCATGGCTTGCCAGATCATGCCGAAGCCTTCCATCAGCAGGCCCTCGGCGTAAAAGGCGATCTCTTCGGCGTCCAGAAGTTCGGTTGCATCGTCCTGGATGTCCCAGCCTGTCGCATCGCCCCAGACCACCGCGCCTTCGACATCCGGGTATTTGGCGGCCAGTTTGGCGAGGGGGGCAAGGAAGGTGGCGATATCGGTCATGGCGGCCTCGGGCTGATCAGGCAGGCATGGCTGAGGAATGGGGTTTCGGCAAGGGGGTTTCAAGCGTGTCCACATGTGGACACTTTGTGAAGCCGTTTGAAAGCAATGGGTTAAATGTCAGGATTTACCTGATATTAAGGGCGTGGGTGATGAAGCGCGCAGCCGCACGCGGGCGTCGGGACCCTTGGGGTCGCAGTCGAACAGGTCGGGAAAGTCGGTCAGGAGCTTGCGCCAGGTCTTGTAGGGCGTGCTGCTGATCTGGACGGTGTTGTTCTTGGCCATTCTGGTCGACAGAAGGGTGATCCGCATGCCGCCGGGTTCGCCCGCGATGACATCACGAACCCGCGCAACCAGCTCGTCGGGTATAACCTTGGGCTGGACAGGCGGTTTGGGTGCCGAGGAAGGCTCGGTGAGTTCGTGAAACGCTGTGCAGGATTTCCGAAAATGCGCGGGGGCCTTGGGCTCGCCAATGCCGAAGACCGTGTGGCCGCGCTCGGTCAGGTGGGTGGCGAGGTGGCTGAAATCACGGTCGGATGAGGCGATGACAAGGATGTCGGCTT
Source organism: Rhodobacterales bacterium (assembly GCA_043718085.1). GTDB lineage: Bacteria > Pseudomonadota > Alphaproteobacteria > Rhodobacterales > Rhodobacteraceae > Stagnihabitans. Next base: position 870 of record JAYSWK010000078.1, on the reverse strand, counting down.
GGGCGGTGAGCATGATGGACATGGCCTCGACCGCCAGAAGCAGGTCGGTGGCGTTCTTGCCCTTGCCGGAATGGACCGACTTGAAGCCGGGGGCCTCGTCCCATCCGGGACGGTTGTTCATGTTGGCGTAGACGCGCTTGAGGGTCAGCGTGCCGTATTTGGCAGATTTGAGGATCAGTGCCCCGGCATGGGCATGGGACAAGTTGTCCCCGTCGATCAGCAGGGCCACCCGGGGGCGAGGTTCGGAAGGAATGGTCATCAATCGTACCGTTGCAAAGGCTTCGCGCGCAGCCTGGCGGCGGATTGTGGCGGATTGAGGGGTGGATTGAGGGAACCGTCGAACAGCGAAATCCGCAACGCGGGCGGCGCAGGGTCAGCGGTGAAACCGCGTGCAGTGTCGGGGCGCCGCCCCCGAGCGGGCAGGGGCACGGCCATAGCAACTTGTAGAGCGTGCTTTGCACAGGGCCCGGGGCGGTTCAATCCTTCTGCCATGCTGTCCGTGTGGCCAGAGCGGCAGAGGTTGATCTGCCTTTCTTCAGTGGGGAATGCAACATGACATTGCGGATTGCCACTGCGATTGGCAGTGAATTCAATCTTGGTGCTGTTGACAGCCTGATCATCACGCAAAACGCGGTCGCCCATTCGCTGTTCAGCGATGTCGCGGGTGTGCATGGTATCGGCAGCGCCCATTGGGTCATGGTCGAGGGGACAGCCTCCGGTGGTTTTGGTATCAGCCTCGGCGATGACGGCGGGGTCGATGCGCAGGAAAGCGTGCAGGTGTCGCAAACCGGTCTGGTGGCGGCCATGGATGCCGGCATCCTGTTGAATGCCTAAGGAAGTTCCGTGATCAATCATGGCCTGATCGAAGGC
>JAYSWK010000077.1:0-2288 GCA_043718085.1 Rhodobacterales bacterium | reverse complement strand
CCGAAGAAACCAAGATCATGGACCGGGGAAATCTGCGGATGGACCCCTTGCGCCATTCGGTCAGCTGGAAAGGCCAGGATGTGTCCCTGACCGTCACGGAATTCATGCTGCTGCAGGCCCTGGCCCAACGCCCCGGCTTCGTGAAGTCGCGCGATCAGCTGATGGATGTGGCCTATGACGATCAGGTCTATGTCGATGACCGCACCATCGACAGCCACATCAAGCGCCTGCGCAAGAAGCTGCGTGCCGTGGATGACAGCTTCTCGGCCATTGAGACGCTGTATGGCATCGGTTATCGTTACAACGAAGAATGACCGCGATACCGCAGATCCCAATGGCGCAGAAGCGCAACCAGAAATCCAGTGAGGTCCTGCTCGGCGAAGATTGGGTTCAGCCGGAGAGCATGGCTGATTCCAACATGCGCGACGGACGCAGACGCCGGTCGCTGGTCGCACTGAACCAGTCGCCACTGGCGCGGAAGATCATTATTTTCAATTTGATGGCTCTGGTCATTCTGGTGGCCGGCGTGCTGTTCATGAACCCGTTCCGCGACAGCCTTGTGCTGCAGCGCGAAAATGGGCTGAAACAGGAAGCCCAGCTGATTGCCAATGTTTTTGAGGCTGATCTTGACGGCAGCGGGGCAGTCGGTCCGGCGAACAATCAGATCCTGATTGATCGCCTGGGGGCCATCACAATAAGTTCCGGGGTCGAGGCCTTTGTTTTCGACAACAACGGCATGCTTGTGGCCTCTGCGGTTGGCACCTCTGCGACGGGGCAAGCCAGCGAGGAACGCTCGACCATCATCACCGATTTTCTGAATGTGATCTGGGAAGGTATCTCGGGCCTGCTGAACGGCGGTGCGTCCGACAAGGCCAAGGTCAGCAGCGCCGATCTGGCCCGCAAACTTTATCCGGACGCGCGAAACGGCGTTACCCGGGCCAATACCGGTCAGGGACCCGAAGGCGGCACCCTGTTTTCGGTGGCAACCCCCATCATCCAGAATGGCGTGGTGCAGGGCGTGATCGCGGTGACCTCGGCCGAGGGCGAGATCGACCGTCTGGTGCGCTATGAACGCGAGCAGATCCTGCAGATGTTCGTGATTGCCCTTCTGGTGTCGATCGGCCTCAGTCTGGTTCTGGCCTCGACCATTGCCAATCCGCTGTCTGACCTTGCTGCGGCCGCCGAAATCGGCGGCGAGCGTGACGGACAGGCCCGCAATGCCGGGCGCGTGCGCATTCCCGATCTGACAGCGCGCCCCGACGAAATCGGCCGTCTGTCCGTGGCGATGCGCGGCATGGTGACAGCCCTTTATGACCGGATCGACGCCAACGAACAATTTGCGGCCGACGTGAGCCATGAGATCAAGAACCCGCTCGCCTCGTTGCGCTCGGCCGTGGGCAGCTTGCGCTTTGTGAAAAAAGAAGAACACCGCGAGAAGCTGCTGGATGTCATTGAACATGACGTCCGCCGCCTGGACCGGCTGGTCAGCGATATTTCCAACGCCTCGCGCCTGGACAGCGAATTGGTGAAGGAAGAGGAAGAAGCCTTCAACCTGCTGAAAACCCTGTCCAACCTGTGCGAGTATCTGGGCAAGCAGGCCAATGAAAAGGGCGTCGAATTCATCACCGATTTTCCCAGCGAACCAATTCGGTTCAACGGGCTGGAGGCGCGTCTGGCGCAGGTCTTTGTCAACCTGATCACCAATGCGATCTCGTTTTGCGACAATGGCGATGCGGTACGGGTCTGGGCGCGCAAACGCGAAAACCGGGTGCTGATCGTCATCGAGGATACCGGACCGGGCATTCCGGAAGCGGCCCTGGCCAAGGTGTTCAAACGCTTTTACTCGGAACGGCCGACCAGCGACTTTGGCAACCATTCCGGCCTTGGGCTGGCCATTTCCAAACAAATCGTCGAGGCGCATGGCGGCGTGATCTGGGCCGAGAACATTCGTCCGACGCAGGCTGATGTCACCTCGGAACCACTTGGTGCGCGCTTTGTGGTCGGTTTGCCGGTGTGACAGACCCGGTCCTGATGCATGCCTCTTGTGTGGCGGTGTCGGGGCGTGGGGTACTGATCTGCGGGCCATCGGGATCTGGAAAATCCGCACTGGCATTGACGCTTCTGGCGCATGGGGCCGACCTTGTCGCCGATGACCAGACCGAACTGACCCTGGAAAGCGGACGTGTGGTGGCGCGGTGCCCGCCAAGGTTGCGCGGCCTGATCGAAGCGCGAGGACTGGGCATTCTGACGCGCAGCCCGGTTGCATCGGCAGAAATCGCGCTGGTCAC
>JAYSWK010000076.1:0-2293 GCA_043718085.1 Rhodobacterales bacterium | reverse complement strand
AGCTTTTTCTTCAAAGCGCGCAAAGCCTGTTCGACGTTATTGTCGCGGACGCTGACCTGCATGTGGTTGTCACCACCTTCCTAAGTTAGAGTTGCACTATATGTGCAGGCTCGCGGCGCATAGCAAAAGCCCGGGGATTTGTCTACCAAAGCTGCAAAGGGGGGGCCAATGGACCAGCCAGATACGATGGAACGCGCCAAATCCCTGATTTTGCAGGCCGCACTGCCCCATGTGCCCTTTGATGGCTGGTCGCAGGCAACCTTTCAGGCGGCGCTGCGCGAATCAGCCATGGCCCCCGGCCTTGGCCATGCGCTCTTTCCCCGTGGCGGTCTTGACCTCGCCTTGGCCTATCACCGGGCGGGCGATGATCAAATGGTTGAAACACTTGCCAAAACCGATCTTGCGGCCCTGCGGTTTCGCGACCGTATCGCCCATGCCCTGCGCCTGCGCCTTGACCCTGCCGACCGCGAACTTGTGCGGCGCGGTGCGGTTCTCTTTGCCCTGCCCGCCCATGCCGCCGACGGGGCCAAGGCGATCTGGGGCACGGCCGATGCGATCTGGAAAGCCCTGGGCGATTCCTCCAACGATATCAACTGGTACACCAAGCGCGCCACGCTGTCCGCCGTCTATGGCGCCACGGTGCTTTTCTGGCTTGGCGACGATAGTCCCGGCCATCAGGCAACCTGGGATTTCATCGACCGACGGATCAATGATGTGATGCGTTTCGAGGCGACCAAGGCGCGGTTTCGCGAAAATCCCCTGGGAAAGACGCTTTTGAACGGACCCATGAAGGTTTTGGAAAGGGTCCATGCGCCAAAAGGGGCTGAAAACCTGCCCGGCAAGATCTGAAAGGCGCGCCCCATGACCCTCGCCCATGCCATGCTCGCCATGGAAATCTCGACCCCCGGCGCGCCGGATGTGTTGCAGCCCTGTTCCGTGCCCGTCCCGGTTCCGGGGGCCGGGCAAATCATCATCCGCGTCGCCTATGCCGGGGTGAACCGCCCCGATGCGCTGCAACGCGCCGGGCTTTACAACCCACCGCAAGGCGCATCCCGCCTGCCGGGGCTGGAATGCTCCGGGACGGTCGTGGCACTGGGGCCAGGCGCAACCCGCTGGAATATCGGCGAAAAAGTCTGCGCGCTCCTGCCCGGCGGCGGTTATGCCGAATATGCCGCCACGCATGAGGCCCATGCCCTGCCGATCCCGCAAGGCATGTCGATGCGCGATGCGGCCTGCCTGCCCGAGACCTGCTTTACCGTCTGGTCCAACATGGTCATGCGCGGCGGTCTGAAAGCGGGCGGGAAATTCCTTGTCCACGGCGGCACGTCCGGCATTGGCACCACCGCCATCCAGATCGCGCGCAGCCTTGGTGCCCGCGTCTTTGCGACGGCCGGAACCGATGACAAGGCCCGCTTTTGCGAAACCCTTGGCGCCGAGCGTGCCTTCAACTACCGCACCGAAGACTGGTCGCTTCAAGCCCAGAAACTGGGCGGGATGGATCTGATCCTCGACATGGTCGGGGGCGCCTATATCCAAAGCAATATCAGGGCCATGGCCGACGATGGCCGCCTTGTCCAGATCGCCTTCCTGCAAGGGGCCAAGGCCGAGGTCAGCTTTACCGAACTGATGACCCGCCGCCTGACCATGACCGGGTCCACCCTGCGCCCGCAATCCGACCTCGCCAAGGCCCGCATCGCGGCCGAGGTCGAGGCGCATGTCTGGCCCATGATTGCCAAAGGCGCTTTCAAGGTGGTGATCGACAGCGAATACCCCCTGCCCCAGGCCCCCGCAGCCCATTGGCGGATCGAAGCGCCCGGTCATGTCGGCAAGATCGTCCTGAAGGTCGAGGTTTGAGCGGGATGAGGTTTCATGGAAACAGCCTCATCGAAATGCGCGTTCGAGCGAATGCGAGAGGCAGCGTTTTTCGATTCCATGCAAACTCACCCCGCTTTAAAGCCTGTCTGGTTCAAGTGGAATCGAAGTGGCTGCCTCTCGCAGTCGCTTTCCGATCTTCTTGTTTCAATGAGAACCAGACACACCCTCAGGCCCAAATCTTTTCGAAAAGATTTGCAAAATTCTTCGAAGAATTTTGACCCTATCCACGCGGCGCCGCCGCCCGCCGCAGCCGGTCATTGATCGCCCGGCCCAAGCCCGTTTCGGGCACCGGTGCCACCGCGATCCGCCGCCCGGCCGCCAGCGCATCCGCCTGGCGCAGCATGTGAAACAGGTTCGCCGCCGCCTCGACCAGATCGCCCGCCTGCGACAGGTTCATATCGCTTGCCCCCGGCCCGAA
>JAYSWK010000075.1:0-2294 GCA_043718085.1 Rhodobacterales bacterium | reverse complement strand
ACGCCAACCTCGGCCTTGTCGGCCTTGCGCAGGATCAGACAGTGGTGGCCGCGCTCCTCCATCGCCCGCAAATAGATGCAACGGGCATCTTCATGGCTGATCTGCAGGCCCAGAGTCTCGGCGTAAAAGCCGCGCGAGGCGGCAAGATCGGTCACGCCAAGTTCGACATGGCTCAGGCGGACGGTGTTGAAGGCCGGGTAAAGAACCGGGGACGGGACGGGCATGTCAGCCTCCAAGCTTTGGAATGGGGTGTTGTGCGGTGGCAAAGGCCACGTTCTTGGTTTCCATATAGAAATCAAACGACCATTCGGCCCCGTCGCGCCCGATGCCCTAGTTCTTGACGCCACCGAAGGGCGTCGGCAGGTGGCGGATGTTTTCCGAATTGACCCAGATCATCCCGGCCTCCAGCGCGTCGGTAAAGCGAAAGGCGCGGGTCACATCGGCGGTCCAAAGATAGCCCGTCAGCCCATATTGCACATCATTGGCCATGGCCAGCGCCTCGGCCTCGTCGGCAAAGGGAATGGCGGTCAGCACCGGGCCAAAGATTTCCTCTTGCGCGATGCGCATGGCGTTATGCGCCCCGGTGAACAGGGTGGGATTGACATAGCAGCCCGCAAGGTCAGGCTTGGTGCCCCCGGCCGCCAGGATGGCCCCCTCGGCCTGGCCGATGGCGATATAGTCCAGCACCTTCTTCTCATGCACCGGATGGATCAGCGGACCCACTACCGTCTTTGGGTCCAACGGATGGCCCACCACGATCCGCTTGGCCTTTTCGGCCACCATGGCGGTGAAACGGTCATAGATGCTGGCCTCGACCAAAAGGCGCGACGACGAGGTGCACCGTTCGCCGTTCAGCGAATAGATCATGAACACGGCGGCATCGGCAGCGCGTTCCAGATCGGCATCGGCAAAGACCACGACCGGATTCTTGCCCCCCAGTTCGAAATGCACCCGCTTCAGCGTGTCGGCCCCTTGCCGCATGATCATGCTGCCAGTGCGGCTTTCGCCGACAAAGCCTATGGCCTTGATGTCGGGATGCTCGGTCAGGGCACGCCCCGCCTCTTCGCCCAGACCGTTGACCAGGTTCCAGACGCCCGGCGGCAGGCCCGCGCTTTCGGCAATCTCGACCAAGAGCCGGGCCGACAGGGGCGAAAACTCGGCCGGTTTGTGCACGACGGTGCAGCCTGCCGCCAAAGCCGGGGCAATCTTCCAGGTCGACAGCATGAAAGGCGTGTTCCACGGCGTGATGATGCCGACCGGGCCGATGGGGCTGCGCGAGGTCATGTTCACCTGACCCGGCGCGCGCAGGGTCAGCCCGTCACGGGCCGTGGGCGCAAGATCGGCGAAGAAGCGAAAGTTTTCAGCCCCGCGCAGGGCGGCCTTGGACATAAAGCGCACCGCCTGGCCCGTGTCCATCGCCTCGACCAAGGCAATTTCGTCGGCCCGGGCCTCGATTCCATCGGCGATGCGGTGCAGCAGGGCGCGGCGCTGGTCCCCCGGCATCGCACGCCAGGCCGGAAAAGCCGCCTTGGCGGCCCGCGCCGCCGCGTCGATATCGCTGGCCTTGCCGCGGGCGACAAGGGCCATGGGCTGCAGATCGACCGGCGAGATGGTCTGGAACGTCGTGCCATCCATGGCGGGCACGGCCTGACCCGCAATATGGTTCAGCACCCCGTCGTTACGAAAGCGGGCAAGATGGGTTGCGGCCCGGGCAAGATTGGCGGCAAGATTTGCGACAAGATCGGTCATGGCGTCCCTATTTGGCGCGCAGGCGCGGATGAATGGCGTTTTTCTTCCAACTCAGCTCGGCGTCGATCTCGACCATTTCCAGCGTCAAGGCAAAATGCGGCGCCTCGAACAACGGTTCGAAATGGGCGGTTGCCGCGGCAAAGATCATCTCGCCCGCGCGTCTGCATTCGGGCCTGCTTCGTCCAGCCCCGATGCGCAGCACCAGATGGGCAAAGGCGTTCTGCGGCAGAAGGTCGGCTATGGCATAGTGATTGGCCCGCAGCGTCCGCACCCGAATGGCCCCAAGCTCGAAAAGCCCGCTGTCCGTCATCGCGCCGTGCAAGGTGCGGCACAACTGGTCAAGGTCGCTGTGCGCGGCCAGATTGGCCGAATATTCGACGGTCAGATGCGGCATGCCGGCCCTCCCTCTGTAATTAACAGGTTAAATAAGACGACCCGAGCTGTCAAGCCTTGCTTTTGGTTGAATTGATGGGCCCGCTGTGGCAGTCGAGAGATATGAACAACCCCACGCCAAACGATCCCCCGGCCTTTCCGACCACAAAGGC
>JAYSWK010000074.1:0-2294 GCA_043718085.1 Rhodobacterales bacterium | reverse complement strand
TGGCCGGCGCGCGTTTGGCCGCCGCCGCATAGCGCCTGTCCGCCACCAGGCCCTTGCCCTTGCCCGAAGTTGCCATTCTGCCCGCCGCCCGTTCTTATGCGCGCCTGTTGCCCGCCTGTTGCCCGCCTGTTTTGCCGGACTCTACCCTGCCTTTCGCGGAATGTGGAGCATGCCTTTCCGCGATTCGCGGCTTCACGCCGCTTAATATTCAGGCACCTGCCCGAAAACGTGCGAATTTAGTGCCTTTCTTCCGCTTCACGCCCTTTGCTGCACCTGCATTTCTTGTGCTGCAACTGCGAAGGTCCCCCTGATGTGCCGGACCCGTCGGGGTGTCGGATCGAAAGGGGTATGACGTGAAAATGATCATTGCGGCGATCAAGCCGTTCAAACTGGAAGAGGTGCGCGAGGCGCTGACTACCATCGGCGTGCGTGGCATGATGGTGACCGAGATCAAGGGCTTTGGCATGCAGTCCGGCCATACCGAGATCTACCGCGGTGCCGAATATGCGGTGAATTTCGTGCCCAAGATGCGGCTCGAGATCGTGGTCAGCGACGCGCTGGCCGATCAGGTCGTGGACACGATCACCCGCACCGCCCGCACCGGCAAGATCGGCGATGGCAAGATCTTCGTGCTGGGGGTCGAGCATTCCGTGCGCGTGCGCACCGGCGAAACCAATGACGACGCGCTGTGAACCGCGATAGGGGAAATGACATGAAAAACCATACAAAGATCGGTGGCTTGGCGGGGCTGATGGCGCTCGCGACCCATCCCGCCCTGGCCCAGGACCTTGTCAAAGCACCGGATGTCGCCGCCATGGCGGGCATGGTGAACAAGGGCGACACGACCTGGATGCTGGTCTCCTCGGCCCTGGTCCTGATGATGGCCATTCCGGCGCTGGCCCTCTTTTACGGCGGTCTGGTGCGCACCAAGAACATGCTGTCGGTGCTGATGCAGGTCTTCATGATCGTCTGCATCGTGGCGATCCTGTGGGTGGCGTTCGGCTATTCGCTGGCCTTCACCGGCGGCTCGCTTTATGTCGGCGGCCTCAGCAAGGCGTTTCTGGCCAATGTGAATGCCGGCACCTATGCCGCGACATTCTCGAACAACGTCTACATCCCGGAATATGCCTTCGTCATCTTCCAGATGACCTTCGCCTGCATCACCCCCGGCCTGATCGTCGGCGCCTTTGCCGAACGGGTCAGGTTCTGGCCCCTCATGCTGTTTTCGGCCCTTTGGGTCACACTGGTCTATTTCCCGATCGCCCATATGGTCTGGTACTGGGGCGGCCCGGACTTCCTGCCGGACAATCCGACCGACTTCGGCCTGCTCTGGGGCATGGGTGCACTCGACTTTGCCGGTGGCACAGTCGTCCATATCAACGCCGGCATCGCGGGCCTGATGGGCTGCATCGTGATCGGCAAGCGCATCGGCCTGGGCCGCGAGAACCTCTCGCCCCATTCCCTGACCATGACGATGATCGGCGCCTCGCTCTTGTGGGTAGGCTGGTTCGGCTTCAATGCAGGCTCCAACCTCGAGGCGAACGGCCTGGCATCCCTTGCCTTCATCAACACATTCGTCGCCACGGCGGCGGCGGCCCTCGCCTGGGTGCTGATCGAACAGATCCGCCATGGCCGCCCGTCGCTGCTGGGTGCTGTGACCGGCGCTGTGGCCGGCCTGGTCGCCATCACCCCGGCCTCGGGCTTTGCCTCGCCGATGATGTCGATCGTGCTCGGCCTTGCGGTGTCACCCGCCTGCTATGTCTTTGTCTCGACCGTCAAGGGCAGGTTCGGCTATGACGACAGCCTTGATGTGTTCGGCGTCCATTGCGTCGGTGGCATCATCGGCGCCATCGCCACCGGCATCGTGGCCGACCCCAGCCTGGGTGGGCAAGGCTTCTTCGACTATACCCAGTTCCCCGCCGTGGCCGGCACCTATGACATGGGCGCCCAGGTCCTGACCCAGGCCAAAGCCGTGGCTGTCACCTTGATCTGGTCGGGCGGCGTGTCCTTCGCTTTGTTCTGGGCCATCGACAAGGCCTTCGGTCTGCGTCCCACAGCGGACGACGAACGCCAGGGCCTGGATCAGACCTCGCATGGCGAAAGTGCTTACAACCTGTAACCGGCCTTCGGCCCCCGCCTGACCCGCGGGGGCCGACTGCTCTGAAAATGCTTCGCCCCTGGTGGGCGCTGCGTGTTAGAGCGGGATGAGGTTTCATCGAAACAAACTCATCGAAATGCGCGTTCGAGCGAATGCGAGAGGCAGCGTTTTTCGATTCCATGCAAACTCATCCCGC
>JAYSWK010000073.1:0-5777 GCA_043718085.1 Rhodobacterales bacterium | reverse complement strand
CGACGATTTCGACAGCCTTCAGAAGGGCTTGCGCCGAGATGCCCGTGCCATGGGGTTCATGCAGGTTCGCCCCCATCATGCCGATCTTGGCCAGGGCCCTGATCTGGGCATGCACAAAGGTGCCCGTTGCGTCGGTCTGTACGGCGAGGGGGGCGATCTCCTTGGCGCATAGGCTGGAAAGTGTGTCCAGAAAGGATCGCTCTTCGTCCGTCAACATGTGAAACAGATCAGCCATGGGAAATCCCCAAACGGGCAAGAATTGCCGCACCGTCCGCGCCCAAGGCCGGGGCAGAGCGGGCGGCAATTGGCTTTTCGCCATCAAAACGCACTGGTTGCCCGACGGTTTTCGCCATGCCAAGCGTGGCATGTGGCAGATCCGACACCAGACCCCGGGCGCGGGCATGGTCGGAATTTGCGGCTTGTACAAATGTTTGGATCGGTGCGGTCGGGATACCTGCCCGGGACAGCGCATCCACCGCCTGCAACGTTGAAAGCCTGGCCGACCATTCCTCGATCATGGATTTGACCAGCGGTTGATGCAGGGTGCGCAATGCATCCGTGGCAAATCGGCCATCCTGGGCCGCCAGAGGCTGACCGATCACTGCGCACAACCCCTGCCACTGCCGGTCCCCCAGCACGGCGATCACCACCTGGCCATCGCAGGTCGCAAAACAGCCGAATGGCGTCGAAAGTGGATGCCGGTTGCCAACCCGCTGCGGCGCTGCATTGGCATAAAACTGCACGGCATGACTGGTTGGCAGCAGGGAAAACAAGGCGTCAAACATGGCAACATCCAGTGTGCTGCCCGTGCCGGTGGCCGCGCGTTGGTACAAAGCCGCCAAAATCGCCCAGGATGCATAAAGCCCGGCCATCAGATCACCGTAACTTTCGCCCACCTTCAACGGCGGGCCACCCTCTTCGCCCGTGGCCGCCATCAGCCCCGACATGGCCTGGGCCACCAGATCATAGGCCGGAAGCTGGGCGGCGGGTCCGGTCTGGCCAAAGCCCGAGATTGACACATAGATCAGCCCTGGCGCGTCGTCGCGCAACTCTGGCCCCAGACCCAGACGGCTGGCGACACCGGGGCGAAAGTTTTCCACGACGACATCGCATTGCAGCGCGATTTGCCGCGCCGTCGCCTGGGCGACTGGGTCTTTCAGATCCAGCACGATCGACTCTTTTCCCCGGTTCATCAAAGTGAAAAGCGCGGATTGGCCATTCAGAAAGGGGCCGATATGACGGTAATCGTCGCCCTGTGGCGGCTCCAGTTTGATCACCTCAGCCCCCAGATCGGCCAGAAGCGCGGTGCAGAACGGCCCCGCCATCACGCGGGTCAGATCGAAAACGCGCAGGCCGTGCAGCGGTTTCATGTCAGGGACGGCAGGGCGATGCCCGCTGCGGCAATCATCGCGCCAGAGGCGATCAGATCGGCGGCGGCGACCAGATCGGGTGCCAGATAGCGGTCATCACCCAGCTTGGCCACGTCCTGACGCAGGCGGGCCACAACGGCTTGCAGCGGGCCGGATGTCGGCAGCGGGGCGCGAAAATCAATGCCCTGCGCCGCACAGATCGCCTCGACCCCAAGAATGACGTTCAGGTTCGCCACCATTTGGGTCAGACGCCGCGCGCCGTGGGCGGCCATCGAAACATGGTCCTCTTGATTGGCGGATGTCGGGGTGGAATCCGTCACAGTCGGATGGGCCAGGTGTTTGTTTTCGCTCATCAATGCCGCCGTGGTGACTTCGGCGATCATCAGGCCAGAGTTCAATCCGGGCCGTGGGGTCAAAAAGGCCGGCAAATCGAAACTCAGCACCGGATCGACCATCAAGGCCACGCGGCGCTGCGCAATCGCACCAATTTCGGAAATGGCCAGCGCCATCATATCCGCGGCAAAGCCGACCGGTTCGGCGTGAAAGTTGCCGCCCGAAACGATCATGCCCACGCCCACCAGAAACAGCGGATTGTCGGTGGCCGCGTTGGCCTCGATCTCCAGGGTATTTGCGGCCATGCGCAGCACATCCATCGCCGCCCCGGTGACCTGCGGCTGGCAGCGGATGCAATAGGGGTCCTGCACACGGCTGTCGCCCTCGCGGTGGCTTTCGCGGATCACCGAACCGTCCAACAAGGCGCGCAGGGTTGCCGCCGCCTCGATCTGTCCCGCATGACCCCGCAGGGCATGGATCTCGGGCTGCAAGGGCGCGGTCGAACCCATGATCGCATCCGTTGACAGCGCCGAGGTCACCAAAGCCGACTGCGCGGCATTCCACGCACCGAACAGGCCGACCAAGGCATAGGCCGTTGAAAACTGCGTGCCGTTGATCAGCGCCAACCCCTCTTTCGGCCCCAGCACGACCGGTGTCAGCCCGGCCTCGGCCAAAGCCTGCGCGCCCGATGTGACTTTTCCCAAATACTCGGCCTCACCGGCCCCGATCATCACGGCGGCCATATGCGCCAAGGGCGCCAGGTCGCCCGAAGCGCCGACCGAGCCCTGCGCCGGGATCACCGGTGTCACGCCCTTGGCCAACATCGCCTCGATCTGCGCCACGATGTCCCAACGCACCCCCGAAGCCCCGCGGCCCAGTGATAAAAGCTTCAGCGCCATCATCAGGCGCGCCACGGCACGGGGCATGGGCTCGCCCACACCGCAGCAATGGGACAGGATCAGGTTTTCCTGAAGCTTTGTCGTATCTTGCGAGGCGATCTTCAGGCTGGCCAACTTGCCAAAGCCGGTGTTCACGCCATAGACGGCGGCATCACCGGCGGCGGCGGCGGCAATGGCGGCGGCGGCGGCTTCCACGGCGGGCCGGGCAGCCGGGTCAAGCCGCACCGGCGTTTCAAAGCGCCAAATGCGTTCAAGTTGGTCAAGTCTGGTATGGCCGGGGATCAGGGTTTCAGTCAAAGCGGCCTCCAAAGATGCGGGAATGCAGCGCCGTGGCGCCGATGCGGTAACTCAGTTCTGCGGGATGCTTTGCTTGCCAGACGGCCATATCGGCGCGCTGGCCGGCGGCGATGGTGCCCCGGTCGGCCAGCCCCAAGGCGCGGGCGGCATGAACCGTCACCCCCTGCAGCGCCTCCAGCGGTGTCATGCGAAACAGGGTGCAGGCCATGTTCATCGTCAGCGTCAACGAGGTGATGGGCGAGGAGCCGGGATTGCAATCCGTGGCCAAAGCCATGGACACGCCAGCGGCGCGCAGCGCGTCAATCGGGGGCAGCTGCTTTTCGCGCAACGTGTAGAACGCGCCGGGCAGAATCACGGCGACCGTGCCGGCACCGGCCATGGCATCCACCCCGTCCTGACCCAGATATTCCAGATGATCGGCCGACAGCGCGCCAAAGCGGGCGGCCAAAACCGCGCCTTTCAGATCCGAAAGCTGTTCGGCATGCAATTTGATGCCCAGCCCCAAGACTTTGGCTTCATTGAACAATCGCTCAACCTGCGCAGGTTGGAACGCAATGCCCTCGCAAAAGGCGTCCACAGCATCAACCAACCCCTCGCCTTTGGCGCGGTGCAGCGCGGGGATGGCAACTTCGTCGATATAGGCATCGGCACGACCCTTGTATTCGGGCGGCACGGCATGGGCGGCAAGATGGGTTGTGCGGATGGTGACGGGTCGCGCATGGCCGATGCGGCGGGCGACGCGCAGCATCTTGATCTCGTCCTCGATCGTCAGACCGTAGCCCGACTTGACCTCGATCGTGGTGGCCCCTGTGGCGATGATCTGATCGGCGCGGGCCAGGGCTGCGTGGAACAAGTCGTCCTCGGATGCGGCCCGTGTGGCCTTGACTGTTGACAAGATGCCGCCCCCGGCGCGTGCAACATCTTCATAGCTCGCCCCGTTCAGCCGCATCTCGAATTCGGCCGCCCGGTCGCCGGCAAAGACGATGTGGCTGTGGCAATCAATCAGGCCCGGTGTGACCAGCCTTCCCCCCAGATCCATGGCGGTCAATCGGTCATAGGGGCCCGGGATCTTGGCCCGTGGTCCGGCCCAGACCACGGTCTGATCCTCGATCATCACGGCGGCGTCCGGGATCAACCCATAGCCCTCGGTCATTGAGGCGAGGGTCAGATTGCTGAGAAGGAGCGACATTTGCTTGCCTTATGTCTGGACATATGTCTATTATGTCTGCACATAACTCCGCAGTCAAGGCCAGCTTTCAGGAAAGTTCATGACCAAAATTCACGCCAAGACCGCTCTGCTGCCCGACGGCTGGGCCAGAGATGTGCTGGTCGAAATCGCGCAAGGCCGCATTGTCCGCGTCACGCCGGGGGCGGCGGCCCAGGGGGAAAGGGTGGATTGCCTGCTGCCCGCGCCGACCAATCTGCATTCTCACGCCTTTCAGCGCGCCATGGCCGGGTTGACCGAACGGCGCAGTGCCGGACAGGATTCGTTCTGGACCTGGCGCAGTTTGATGTACCGCTTTCTGGATCAGCTGACGCCCCAGGATGTGGAAGCCATCGCCGCCATGGTCATGATGGAAATGGCCGAGGCGGGCTATGCGGCGGTGGCCGAGTTTCACTATCTGCATCACGCTCAGGGCGGCGCGCGCTATGGTGACCTGGCCGAGATGTCGGCGCGCATCGCTTCGGCGGCGGCGCAGACCGGGTTGGGCTTGACCCATCTGCCGGTCCTGTATCAGCGCGGCGGATGTGATGACCGGGCCCTGACAGCGGGGCAATTGCGCTTTGGCAATGATCCCGATCAATTCGCCAAACTGTGGCAAGCCGCGCAAGGGGCGCTGAAAGACCTGCCCGCCGATACGGTCCTGGGTGTGGCGCCCCATTCCTTGCGCGCGGCATCTGCGCAAGGGCTTGCCTTGTCGGTCACGCTTGCCCCGAACGCCCCCATCCACATTCACGTCGCCGAACAAGTCGCTGAAGTTACAGAGGTTCAGTCCGCCACAGGCCAACGCCCCGTGGACTGGCTTTTAAGCCATCACGACGTAAACGCCCGCTGGTGCCTGATCCATGCGACCCAGATGACATCGGACGAAACCGTTGCCCTGGCGCGGTGCGGTGCCGTGGCGGGCCTGTGTCCGATTACCGAGGCCAATCTGGGCGACGGCATCTTTGACGGGGCGCGCTACCTTGCCGCCCACGGCCGCTTCGGGATCGGCTCGGACAGCAATGTGCGGATTTCCCTCAGCGAAGAGCTGCGGCTGCTGGAATATTCGCAGCGCCTGGGCCTGAAGGGGCGCGCCATCATGGCCGCGCCTGACCTGTCCTGCGGCAGGGTGCTTTATGAAAACGCCGTTCAGGGCGGCGCTCAGGCCGCGGGGCGGCAGGCCGGGGCAATCGCGCCGGGCCTCTGGGGGGATCTTCTGGCGTTGGACCTTGGGCATCCCGATGTGGCGGGGGCCTCGGGCGATACGATCCTGGACACGTTCCTCTTTGCCCGCGACGACCGGATGGTGCAGGCCCTGTGGTCCGCAGGCCGTCCCATTGTCGCGCAAGGCCGCCACTATGCCCGCGACAGCGTCACCAAAACCTATGCCGCGACCGTGGCCCGCCTCAGAGGGGCGCTCTGAATGCCCGGCGGGTGGGAAGCCGTTCGGGCCGAGGTGATGGGCCGCATCCGCGCCCGCATCTGGGCCCCGGGCGCGCTGATCCCCTCGGAAGAGGTGCTGGCGGCCGAATTCGGCTGCGCCCGCGCCACCGTCAACCGTGCGCTGAAAGATCTGGCCGATGCGGGCGTGTTGGAGCGCAAGCGCAAGGCCGGCACCCGCGTGGCCATGCTGCCCGTGCGAAAGGCCACGCTCGACATTCCGGTGATCCGGGC
>JAYSWK010000072.1:0-2297 GCA_043718085.1 Rhodobacterales bacterium | reverse complement strand
CCAAAACCCGACAGATCCAGCGTGTCCAGACCCGCCCCGTCCCAGATGCACATCAACGGGTCGTGGTTCTGCGTGAAATCATAGGCCCCGCCCAGGTTGGAATGGAACCCATAGGTGTCATTGCCGCTGCGGGTCGCGTTGTTCACCCCGTACATCGACTGAATGGCATAGATGTCATACAGCATCAGCGTATCGCAATAACTGGTCGGACACGCGGCTTCGGTCTTGGTCGCCGCGAAATAGCTCATGACCGAATATTGCTGGCTGTCCTCGATGAACTGGGCCGAATTGTTGTAGGTGATGCTCACCCCCGGCGCCGCGTTATAATCGCCCGGATGGTCAAGCCCCATCGCATGGCCCAGCTCGTGCAGAAACACGAAGTAATCAAAGGTCCCGACCTTCAGGCTGGTCGTGCTCACGCTGTCATTGTTGATCCACAGATCGCCATCCGAACTGCTTGCCGCCGTATCGCCCGGAAACATCGCATAGGCCCCCGCCCCATCCGTGGTGGATGTATAGGCCCCCACCAGAATGGTGGCGCTGTTGGACAGAACGCCACCCGATCCCATCAACCGGTTGAAAGTGATATTGGAAATCTCGGAATAATTCGCCAGCGCATCCTCGGTCGCCGCGATCTGGGCCGCTGTCAGAACCGAAAACGGCGCCGCATCGCCAGACGCATCTGTGGCAGTGCCGGAACCGCGCACCGCCCAGGTTACAGTGACGGGCTCGCCAGGCGCCGCATTCCACGATGCACCATCGCGGTACAAGACCGCCGCCCCCAGATCAGCGCCATAGCTGGGGCGGTCCCCCTCGGTCACCACAAGCCCATAATCGCCGTCGGTCACCCCGTGCAACGATTTGACCTCGATGTAATAGGTGCCGCTGGTCGTGGCCGTAAACGACAGATCGGCGCAAAAGCCCGGCCCCCCATCGTCATTCTGTCCCAGAAAAGTGCCATTGGCGGCATAAAGCTTGATCTGCGGATCCGTGACCCCCGATCCGACCGCGCCAAGCCCCACCGCACCGAAACTGTAGCTGTGCCCGGCCACCAGCGTGACCGCCACCCAGTCCGTGCCGCCTTGCGATTCCCGGCCGTAAAACACATCGCCGACCCCCATGGCATAGCTGGTCGCGCTGGTGCTGGCGGCATCGCCGGTTTCGGTGATCAAAGTCATGTGGTCGGTGCTCCTGTGCACGGCATTTGTTCGGCGCCTCGGCCCGTCCGGCCCCACAGGGGCAAGGCCCGTTGCCGGACCCATACCCCGCGATCCGGCCCCGCGAACAGGCCCGAAAACTCTGCTTCGACATTCTGGCAAAATTGCGCCAAAGCGCCGTGCGGTCCGCGCAATATGTCGCTCAAATTGCAGTTGATCCCGGCAAGGGCGCATGCAGACTTGCCGCCACTAGGGCCCTTTGGCCCATCATTTCAGTCAGGAGTATTGAATGTCGCGCATCGAGGAAACGACCGACGCCGCCGCGAATGCCAGCACCGGCTATACGATGGCTGCGGGGGACGACTTTTTCGGCACCCTTGACCCCAAATCCTCGGACTGGATTGCCGTCACCCTGACCGCTGGCACGACCTACAGCTTTGGCGCGGTCGGCATCGGCTCCAAGGCGTCGGGGCTGAACGATCCCCTTTTGGTGCTGCACGACGTCGACGGCAACCTGATCGCACTGTCCGACAATGGCGGCCCTGGCAAGACCGCCTCGCTGTCCGTCACGGCCGAGACATCGGGCACCTATTACATCGAAGTCTCCAGCCTGACGGCGACCCAAGCCGCCGCCTATGGCCTGGTGATGACCCAAGGCGCCAAGCCAAGCTTCGATGTCGAACTGGGTGCTGCCGTTCTCTATCGCCCCGGCGTGACCTGGGCCGACGCGCCCAATGCACCCGCCACCGTCACCTGGGGCGTCCGTTCCGAAGGGCTGACCACCGATGCCAGCGGCAATGCCGCACCCTTCTATCAGCTTACCGCGGCCCAGATCGCCACGGCCCAGGCGGTTTTGGGCAATTATTCCGACATCTGTAACGTGACCTTCGTGCAGCAAAACCCCGGCGGCACGTCGAATGATGCCACGATCCTGATGGGGGGCTATTCCTCGGGCAAGGATGGGGCCGGGGCCTTTGCCTATTACCCCGACAATACCAATCCCGGCTCGGTTTCGGGCGATCTGTGGCTGAATGACAAATATGTCGGCACCGACGACTTGCCGCTTGGCAGCTACAGCTATTTCGTTTTCCTGCACGAACTTGGCCATGCCATGGGCCTGGCCCATCCGGGCGACTACAA
>JAYSWK010000071.1:0-5786 GCA_043718085.1 Rhodobacterales bacterium | reverse complement strand
GCATCGAAGCGATGATCTCCTGCGACTTGAAGACGTGATGCAGATAGGCCCGCGAATAGCCCCGGCAGCACGGGCAGGTGCAATCCTCATCCAGCGGGCGCGGGTCGTCCTGATGGCGGGCATTCTTGATGTTCACCTGCCCCCACCGCGTCCAGGC
The DNA here is from genome assembly GCA_043718085.1 of Rhodobacterales bacterium. Classification (GTDB taxonomy): domain Bacteria; phylum Pseudomonadota; class Alphaproteobacteria; order Rhodobacterales; family Rhodobacteraceae; genus Stagnihabitans. Next base: position 5,629 of record JAYSWK010000071.1, on the reverse strand, counting down.
CTGCCCCGTGCGTCCCGACCGCGACGGCAGCACGCAGTCCATCATGTCGATCCCCCGTTCGACCGCTCCCACGATGTCACCCGGCTTGCCCACCCCCATCAGATAGCGCGGCTTGTCCTCGGGCAGCATGCCCGGCGCATAGTCCAGCACCGAAAACATCGCCTCCTGCCCCTCGCCCACCGCCAGGCCCCCCACGGCATAGCCGTCAAACCCGATCGCCTTCAATGCCTCGGCACTTTCACCGCGCAGCTCGCGGTTGACCCCGCCCTGCATGATGCCGAACAAGGCATGGCCCGGCCTGTCACCAAACGCATCCCGCGATCTTTGCGCCCAGCGCATCGACATGCGCATCGAACGGGCCACCGCCTCATCCGTCGCAGGCAAGGCCGGACATTCGTCGAAACACATCACGATGTCCGACCCCAGAAGCTTCTGGATCTCCATGCTGCGCTCGGGCGACAGCATGTGCTTTGACCCGTCGATATGGCTGGAGAACTTGACCCCCTCCTCCGACATCTTGCGCAAAGCTGCCAGCGACATCACCTGAAACCCGCCGCTATCGGTTAGAATGGGCCGCTCCCAGTTCATGAACTTGTGCAAGCCGCCCAGCCGCGCAATCCGTTCCGCCGTCGGGCGCAGCATCAGATGATATGTGTTGCCCAACAGGATATCGGCCCCGGTGGCCCGGACGTTTTCCGGCAGCATCGCCTTGACCGTGGCCGCCGTGCCCACGGGCATGAAAGCGGGCGTGCGGATCTCGCCCCGCGTGGTCTGGATCGCCCCGGTCCTGGCCTTGCCATCCCGTGCGCTGATTGAAAACCCAAACCCTGTCGCCATGATCCGCTCCAACTACCGATTGCCCTTCTGGTCGAAACACCCCAAAAAGCCAAGAGGCAGAAAGGCGGCACATGAAGCCCAAACCCCGCCAGAAATCCACGTTTCGCAAGCGCGACCTTGTCGCGGCGACGCTGCGTTGCCTGCAACGCGACGGCTATGCCGATCTTACCGCCCGCAAGATCGCCGCCGAAGCGGGCATGTCGCTGGGCCACATCTCTTACCATTTCGCCTCGATGGACGCGCTTTTGGCCGAGGCCTATGCGCTTGCCTCCGATCAGTTGCGCGACGCGGGCAGCCAGCGTCTGGCCGACAAGGCCAGCGCGGCCGAGCGGCTGGAAGCCTTCATTCTGGCCGGCTTCACCCCGGAATTTCTAAGCCCGCCCTATCTGCGCATGCGGATCGACCTCTGGTCGGCGGCCCTTAGTCACCCGGCCATCGCCGAAACCGAACGCGCGCTTTACCAGCGCTATCGCGGCGAACTGGAAGGGCATTTGATCGCAAATGCCCGACCCGAAAAGCTGGCGGCGGTGCAAAAGGTTTCCGATTTGGTCATGGCGACATTGGATGGGATCTGGCTTGACTGGATGCGGCGCCGCGATCAGATCTCGACGCAGAATGCCTTGGCGGCCTGCATGGAATACGCGAAGATGAGCCTGTCATGAGGCAGATTTGGGTGGCCCCCGCAGGCACAGGAAAACAGGAAATATCGCATGCCGCTAATCCATGACGAACAGCTGACACGGCGCGAACTGGCACATCGCAGCGGATCGCTGTCGACCTTTGGCGGCGTGCGACTGATGGAGCTTTCCGACGGGTTGGAACGCGGCATTCGCATGCTGGAGTTTCGCTCAGGTTCCGGCCTGCGCTTTACCGTTCTGATCGACCGGGCAATGGATATTTGCGAGGTCGAGTACAAGGGCCAGTCCATCGGTTGGCATGGCCCCTCCGGGCTGCGTCACCCCGGCTTGCATGAACATGCCAGCGAAGGCGGGTTTTCCTGGGGTCGCAGTTTCACGGGATTTCTGGTGACCTGCGGGCTAGATCACATCGGCAGTCCCGAAGACGTACCGGCCGACAATTACAACTACCCCAATATCAAGACCAACCGTCACGGTTTGCATGGCCGCGTCTCGACCATTCCGGCCAAGCTGACCGGCTATGGCGCGCAGTGGGAGGGGGACCGATGCATCCTGTGGGCCACGGGCGAGGTGCGCCAGGCCGCGACCTTTGGCGAACAGTTGACCCTTCACCGCCGGATCGAGGTGGATCTTGGCTCCAGCGACATTCGTCTCAGCGATCAGGTCGTCAACACGGGCTTTCTGCCGACGCCGCACATGTTCTTTTACCACATCAATATCGGCGCGCCCCTTCTGGCCAAAGGCAGCCGCTATCTGGCCCCGATCACCGATGTCGTCTGGGCCGCGCATGAAAAGGACTATCGGGGCCAAATGGTGGGTTACCAGACCATGCCCGACCCCCAGGACCGGTTTGCCGAACAAGTCTGGCAACACGAGGCCGCCCCCGATCCAAACGGCGAGGTGCCCGTGGCCCTGGTCAACGACCGCCTTGCCCTGGGGATCGAGGTCACGACCCGCAAGGATCAGTTACCCTGCCTCTACGAATGGCAACATTTTCAGGCCGGCGGCTATGCCCTTGGGATCGAGCCTTCGACCCATCACGTCCTTGGCGATCTGGCGGCACGGGAGCGCGGCGAGATGATCTGGCTTCAGGGGCAGGACAGTCGCAGCTATGACAGCCGTTTCCGAATTCTGGATGGGGCCGAAGCGATTGCCTCCAGTGCGGCCCGGATCAGGGCAATTGCCCCTCAACCAGCCGAGGACTTCCCCACACTATCAGGACGGTTTAGGCCCCTGACCGGGCGCTGAAAAAGCTTGCGGGACCCGCTGATTGTGGCTAGCAGCGCCACCTTGCGCCGAAAGGTTCCGACCATGACCGCCACCCTTGCTTTGGACTTCGGGACCTCCAATTCCGCCGCCGCCATGCTTGACGGCGGCCAGGTGCGCCGCCTACGCATCGAAATCGGTTCGGACATGCTGCCCACGGCCGTGTTCTTTCCCGCCGACCGCAGCGCCATGAAGATCGGCACCGCCGCGACGGAGGCGCTGATTGCGGGCGATGACGGGCGTTTCATGCGGGCCATGAAATCGGTGCTGGGCACCAGCCTTTTTCACGAGCCGCGTCTCATCGGTGGCAAAAGACGCACCCTGGCCGAGATCGTCACGGCCTTCCTGGTCGAGGTCAAGCACCGGGCGGAACTTGAGGCGGGGCAAAGCTTTGACCGGATCCTGTCAGGCCGCCCCGTGCATTTTCACTCGCAAGACCCCGCACGCGACGCGCAGGCCGAGGTGGATCTTGCGGCCTGCTACCGCGCGGCGGGTTTTGGCCAGGTGGGCTTTCTTTTCGAACCCGAAGCCGCCGCACGCGCCAGCCGGGATGCGACACTTGCCGGGCAATTGGGACTGATCGTTGATATTGGCGGCGGCACCTCGGATTATTCGGTCTTTCGCCACGACGGGTCACAACTGACCATCCTGGCCAGTCATGGCATCCGACTTGGTGGAACCGATTTCGACCGCGTCCTGTCGATGACCCATGCCATGCCCTGGCTCGGACTTGGCAGCACCCTGCGCCGCGAGATGGGCGACGGCCTTCTGCCCGTGCCGCGCCACCTGTACCTTGACCTTGCCACCTCGGCCAAGATCCCCTTTCTTTATATGCCCGAGACCCGCGCCACCGTGGCCGAGATGGTCAAACTTGCCACCAAACCGCGCCTCATGCGTCGCTTGGCCCATGTGCTAAAGTCCGAACTTGGCCATGATCTGGCCTTTGCGGTCGAGGCGGGCAAGATCGCGGCCAATCAGGTGGCGCAAGGTGCTGTCATTGATCTGGGGCGGATCGAAGCGGGCCTCAGCGTGCCGATCAGCCATGCCTCCTCGGACCGTGCCCTGCAGCGTTACCGCCAGGCCCTGGGTCAGGCCGCGTGTGAGGCCTGCCACATGGCGGGGGTTGCCACGGGCGACATAGCCACGCTGGTTCTGGTCGGGGGTTCCAGCCTGATGAGCATCGTCGCAAGCGAACTTGAAACCCGCTTTCCCAAGGCCGAACAGCGCAGTTCGGACCCGTTTTATGCCGTGCTGGACGGGTTGGCCCTGGCAAGCCAGGAAGCTGCGTTTTCCTGACCATGCCTGCGGCAACGGCGCATCAGGGTCGCCCCGGATCTCCCGACCCACTGCATTTCTCTTGGCCCTGCACCACGAATCCCGCTATGGTTTCAAGGTTCATTTGATCGAGGTCGGTATGTCGCGTTATGAATACAAGGTCGTCCCCTCGCCCCGCCGGGGCGAAAAGGCCCGTGGCGCCAAGACCACGCCGGAACGTTTTGCCGTGGCGTTGACCTCGCTGATGAACGCGCTTGGCCAGGAAGGTTGGGAATACCAGCGCGCCGACACCCTGCCCTGTGACGAACGCAGCGGCCTGACGGGAACCAAGACCTCGTTCCAGAACATGCTGGTCTTCCGCCGTGCCCTGCCAGAGGCCGCCGACGAAAACACTGGCAAGTTGACCTTCGCCCATGCCGCGCCGCAGTTCGTGCCAACCCTGGGTGCGGCAACCGCACCTGTTGGCGCTGCCCCGTCCCTTGGCCCCGCCAATCCGGGCCTTGCGGCCGAGTGATCAGCCCGCCGCCCGCAGCGCATGGGGCAGGGCCTCGGCGAAAAGTTGCAAGCTGGCCGCATCGCCAAGACTGACCCTGATGCAGCGGTCCAACGGGGCCACACCGGGCATGCGCACAAAGATGTCTCGCGCGATCAGATCGGCCAAAACGGCGCGGGCATAGGCACCGTCCCGCCCACAATCCATCGTCACGAAATTGGTGGCCGAGGGCAGCGGGGTCAGACCGTTGTCCCGCGCGATACCCGCCAAGGCAGCGCGGGCAATGGCGGTGCGGTCCAGCACTTCGGCCAGCCAATCCTGATCCTGCAAAGCCGCCAGCGCCCCGGCCTGGGCAATCCGCCCCACGGCAAAATGGTTGCGCACCTTGTCAAAGGCCCGCGCCAGCGGGGCCGAGGTCACGGCATAGCCGACCCGAAGGCCCGCCATGCCATAGGCTTTGGAAAAGGTGCGAAACCGGATCACATTGGGTGTTGCGGGGTCGATGTGGGGTGCCGTGCCTGCCGGGGCAAGGTCGACATAGGCCTCGTCCAGGGCCAGCAGGCATTCACCCGGCAGGTCCGCAATCATGTCCTGAATGACCCGCCCCGGATGGTAGCTGCCCATCGGGTTGTCGGGATTGGCCAGATACAAAAGCCGCGCCCCGGTGGCACGGGCCAGACCCAAAAGCGCACCGGGGTTTTCGTGATCCCCGTCGTAAGGGGCCATGTGCAATGTGCCACCAAAGCCTGTGACATGGAAGTTGAAGGTCGGATAGGCCCCCAGCGAGGTGGCGACCGCATCGCGCTGCCCCACGACCAGCCGCACCAGATAGCCCAAAAGCGCGTCGATCCCCTCGCCCACCACGATATGATCTTGTGTCGTGCCGTGATGGGCGGCGAGGGCCGCTTTCAGATCGTGGTTCTCGGGGTCGCCATATTTCCAGACCTCTTCCGTTGCCGCCGCCATCGCGGCCACGGCTTTGGGCGAGGGGCCGAACAGGCTTTCATTGGCGCCAAGCCGCGCCTTGAATGGGCGCCCTTTGGCCCGTTCCTGCGTCTCGGGCCCGACAAAGGGTACGGTCGCGGGCAGGCTTGCGGCAAGCGGGGTCAGGCGCGGGGGT
>JAYSWK010000008.1:0-6431 GCA_043718085.1 Rhodobacterales bacterium | reverse complement strand
CCCACGCCTGGACCCGCCGCATCCCCCGCGACTATATCTGAAACTGGTCCAAAATTTCGCTTCGCCTTGGTCCAAATGCGCCAAGGGGGCAAGGTTTGGGCCCGCCCTCACCCCCGCCGATAGACCGAATACCGCCGCCGGTATTCCAGCGGCGTGACCCCTGCCAGCTTGCGGAACATCTTGCGAAACGCCGCCGCATCCTGATAGCCCACCGCCCAGGACACATCGTCGATCGGGCGGTCCGTCGCCTCCAGCGCCTCCTTGGCCTCTTCGATGCGCAATTCCACCACATAATCAATGGCGCTGCGTCCGGTTGCGGCCTTGAACCGCCGGGCAAAGGTGCGCGTGTTCAGCCCCGACATCTCGGACATGCGCTGCACGGGATTGGGCTCCTGATAATGTCCGGCGATCCAGGTCTGGCAGGCCGCGATCACCCCGTCCTCGGCCTCGACCCGGCGGTTCATCGCGGCAAACGGCAACTGCCCCTGCTCATGCCCGGCCAGAAGATGCACCTTGGCGGTCTGACGCGCCACATCCGCCCCGCAAAACCGCGCGATCACATGCAAGACCAGCTCCTGCCACGCGGTCACACCGCCCGCCGTCACGATCCCTTCCTCGGCATGGGTCAGGCACAGCACGCTGTCGCGCCGCAGCCGTGATCTGGGATATTCCCGCGCGAACAACTCGGCATAGGCCCAATGCGAGGCCACTTCCCGCCTGTCCAGAAGCCCCGCTTCGGCCAGAACCAGCGCCCCCGAACAGACCGACCCGATCAGCAGGCCCTTGTCATGCATCCCGCGCAGCCAGGGGCCATAGACAGTGTAATCCTGACGCTGAACCGCATGGATCGGGCTGTACATGTCGCAAACCAGAACGGCGTCGCATTGCGTCAGACTGGCCAGGCTGTCATGCGGCTCGACCAGCACATTGCCCGGGCAGCGGAACGGCCTGCCATCGGCCGACACGATGCGGATATCCAGCATCTCCTGCCCCGGCACGCCCTGAACCATGTCCAGAAACACCGCCCCCGCCGAATAAAGCACGTCATAAAGCCCATAAAGAACCGCCGCCGAACTGGTGGGCGCTGCCAGCAAGGCAATGACCGGGCGTTGTTTCATGACCCTCTCCTGTCCGATTTGGACCTATTCTGTCACTCTGGCCACTTAACACAAGCAATTCTTCTGCCATGATGTCCGCACATGCCGGAAAGGACCTGCCATGCCGACCCCATCTTCCAACGTTCAAGACCGCCTCCTCACACCCGGCACCCCGGAATATGACGCAGCCCGGAAAGTCTGGAACGCCATGATCGACCGCAAACCGGCCGCGATCCTGCCCTGCACAAGCGTCGCAGACATCCAGGCAGGCATTCTCTGGGCTGCGGGCAGCGGCCTGCCCGTCTCGATCAAGGCGGGCGGCCACAACGTCGCGGGCCATGCCGTCGGCGAAGGCGCCTTGATGCTGGACCTTTCGGGGTTTTGCGGGGTGACGGTCGATCCCAAGGCCCGCACGGCCTGGGTCGAAGGCGGGGCCACCTGGGGCCATCTGGATGCCGCGACCCAGGCCCATGGCCTGGCCACACCAGGCGGCCTGATCTCGGATACCGGGGTCGCGGGCCTGACCCTTTCGGGTGGGGTCGGCTGGCTGCGGTCGGCCCATGGCCTGTCAATCGACAATCTTCTTGCCGCCGATGTCGTCACCGCTGCGGGCGAGGTGATCCGCGCCGATGCAACCCACCACCCCGACCTCTTTTGGGCGCTGCGCGGTGGCGGCGGCAATTTCGGCGTCGTCGCCCGGTTCCTGTTCGCCCTGCATCCCCATGGCCCCGAGGTTATGTTCTGCGCGCCCATCTACCCCGCCTCCGCAGGCCCCGGCCCGATCCGCTTTTGGCGCGACTTCATCTGCCAGCATTCCGACACGCTTGGCGCGCTGGTCGAGTTTTCGACAATTCCCGAAAGCCCCGATTACGACAGCGCCTATTGGGGCCAGCGCTGCTATACGATCGCCGCCGTCCATGCCGGGGATGCCGCCTTGGGCGAGGCTTTGACCCAGCCCCTGCGCGACCTTGGCCCCAAGGCCGCCGATTTCTCGGGGCGCATGGCCTATTGCGACGTCCAGCGCCTGTTCGATGCGCTTTACCCCAAGGGCCAGTTCCGCTGCTATTGGAAAAGCCATCTTCTGACCACCCTGACCGACGAGATGATCGACGAGGCGCTGGCCAATGCCCTGGCCAACCCGTCCGACCGCTCGATCAGTTCGTTGTGGAATTTCGGCGGCGCCACTGCCCGCGTGCCCGCAGATGCCACCGCCTTTGGCGACCGCAGTTTCGGCTGGATGTATTCGCTGGATTCGGTGTGGGAAAGCCCGGCCGACGACGACAAGGTCCGGGGCTGGACCCGCGCCGCATGGGCCAAATTCCGCCGCCACGCCCATGAGGGGCGGCTTTATCTGAATTTTGCGGGCCAGGATGACGACAGCGCCGCTTTGACCCGCGACGCCTTTGGCCGCAACTTTTCCCGCCTCGCCGCCATCAAGACCAGATACGACCCCGCCAACATGTTCCGCTTCAACCAGAACATCCAGCCCGCTGCATAAGGAGGCCGCCATGAAAGACGCCGTGAAAGACGCCGTGGAACAAGGCTATCTCGACCCCACCATGCTCGAAGCGATCTGGGGTGCGGGTTTCATGTCCCCCGGTGGCGCCGCCGAAGTGGCCCGACTGGTCGCGGACACGCCCATCGCCGGGGCGCTTGTGCTGGATGTGGGGGCGGGTCTGGGCGGCGCTGCCATGGCCTTGTTGCAAAACCATGGTGCAGCCCATGTCACCGGATTTGATGTGCAAGGTGATATGGTTGCGCGGGCGAACCGGACCGCGACGGAGGCCGGACTTGCCGACCGGCTGCACTTTGTCCTTGGCGCACCGGGCCCTCTGCCCTTTGCCGATGGGACATTTGATGTGGTCTTCACCAAGGATGCGATGATCCATGTCCAGGACAAACCCGGCGTATTGGCCCAGATGTTCCGCGTGCTGCGCCCGGGCGGATATCTTGTGTTCGGCGACTGGATGTGCGGCACGGCCCCGTCGCATCAGGCCGATCTGGACCGGCTTTTTTCGCTGACAACCCACGATTTTCACCCCCACGAGTTGGGTCACATCGCCCGCATGGCCGCCGAGGCGGGCTTTCACATCCTTGACTGCACCGACCGCAACACCTGGTATCGCCACGAAGCGCGGCGCGAACTGGCCAATCTTTTCGGCCCGACCGGCCAGGCTTTTGCCCAACGCTACGGGACCGAGGCCCTGCGCGATGAAATCGAATTTTTCGAGGTCCTGGTTCAGGTTGTCGATGCGGGCGCGCTGCGCCCGGGCCATGTTCGGGCGCGCAAACCCTGAAGATCAGCCCGCCATCAGCGCCATCGCTTCCAAAGCAATCTGGCGTTCTTCCTCGGCCGGGATAACCCAGACCGGCACTTCGCCCGCCCATTGCAGACCGCTGACGATCGCCTGCCGCACGCCCGCGTCATTCTCGCCAATTCCGCCGGTAAAGACCATCGCGTCCAGCCCGCCCATGGCGGCAATCATCGACCCCGCGTGGCGCACCGCCCAATAGCAGAAATGCGCGCGTGCAAATTGCCCGGTCTGGCGCATGTCATGGCTGCCGCCCAAAGCCAGCAGACCGCTTTGCTTGTTCAAGATGCGCGTGGCCCCCTCGATCCCGTAAAGCTCGGCCATGCGCAGCACCGCATTGCCGTCCATGCTGCCCGCCCGCGTGCCCATGGTCAGCCCGTCCAGCGGTGAATAGCCCATCGTGGTGGCGACCGACGCCCCGTGCTTGATCGCACACAGCGACGCCCCATTGCCCAAATGCAATGCAAGCAGCCGTGCAGGCAGGGCAGCTGCGTGCATTTCTTTCACTTTTCGCACAATGGCGGCGTAACTCAGCCCGTGGAACCCATAGCGGCGAATGCCCTTTGCCTCGACCGCGGCAGGCAGCGCATAGCGCCGCGCCACGTCGGGATTTGTGGCATGAAACGCCGTGTCGAAACTGGCGAATTGCGAAAGGCCAGGGGTCAGGTCCATCAACGCCCGGATCCCCGCCAGATTGGCCGGGTTGTGCAAAGGCGCCAGCGGCACGCAGGCGGCAATCCCTGCCAACACTGCGTCATCGACCCGGACCGGGCCGGTCAGCGCAGCACCGCCATGCACCACCCGGTGCGCCGCCGCCGTCAATCCGGTGCCGAACCCGTCCGCCAGCAGGTGCTCCAGTGCCTCCCGGTGGCCATCCTGGGCAATCCCCTCGACCTGACCGCGCCGCACCTCGGCCAGACCGTCAAACAGGGCCACTTTCACCGACGATGACCCGGCATTGACAACCAGAAGCATCTAAAAGACCACCTTGACCAAATTGATCAGCGCCAGACCGGCCAACAGACCAATGGCGAATTTGCGGAAATCCTGTGGGTCCGTCTTCAGGAAATGCCGCCCCCCCGCCCAGATGCCGATCAACATCAAGGGAACAACCCCCACCGCCAGCCGCAATGTATCCCAGACGATGATCCCGTTGGCCCACATGACCGGGATCGAGAACAGATCCAGCGCCGCGAAATAGGCGATCAGCGTGGCGCGAAACACCGCCGCGCTGACGCCCTGGGCGGTGAAATAGCTGGCCACCGGCAGCCCCGCCATGCCGACCGAATTGGCAAAGCCCGCAAAGATCCCCACGCCCAGATGCGGTGCGAACCGCTGCTCGGACCGGATCTGCCAGCCGCGCAGCATCACGGCGCACATGATCAGCACATAGACCGCGATGATCGCCCGCGTCACATCGACCCCGACCCGCGTGATGCCCCACAGGCCAAGGGGCAGCCCGACCGCCGCCCCGATCATCAGGGCCAGCACCCGCCACCACTGCACATCCGCTTTGACCCCGCGCCATTGCTGGAAAGTCATGGCGAATTCGCACACCATGACCACGCCCACGATATGCAAAGGGTCCATGACCAAAGCCGAGGACGACACGACCAGCGCCGAAAAGCCAAAGCCCGAATAGCCGCGCACAAAGGCCGCGATCAGAAAGGCCACCCCCATGAATGCTACCGCTTCCCAAGACATCGAAAACGGCAGGTTCATCTCAGGCCCCTTTTTGTGGCCTCATATCGTCGCGCGAAATCCCCGCCACTTCCACCGGTTTCTTCATCGCGTCGCGGCGGAAGGGCTCGCCCAACTCCTGGTTGATCATCGCTTCGATCAGCGTGGTCTTGCCCGCCTTTTGATCAATGATCGCCTGACGCAGCGCCGCCGTCAGCTCCTCCATCGTCCGCGCCACAACGCCTTGCAACCCGCAAGCCTTGGCAATCCCGGCATAGCTGACCCCGGTATCCAGTTCGGTGCCGACGAAATTGTCGTCGTACCACAGGGTCGAATTGCGCTTCTCGGCCCCCCATTGATAGTTGCGGAACACGACCTGCGTGATCGCGGGCCATTCCGCGCGCCCGATCGCCGTCAACTCCGTCACCGCAATGCCAAAGGCCCCGTCGCCCGAGAACCCCACAACCGGCGTGTCCGGGCAGGCAATCTTGGCCCCGATGACCGAGGGCATCCCGTAACCGCAAGGCCCGAACAGACCCGGTGCCAGATATTTCCGCCCCTCCTCAAAGGTCGGATAGGCATTGCCGATGGCGCAATTGTTGCCGATGTCGGACGAAATGATCGCGTCTTTCGGCAGCGCCGCCTGAATGGCCCGCCAGGCCATGCGGGGGCTCATCCATTCCGGCTTGGCCGCACGTGCACGGCTGTTCCAGCTGGTGCCCGGATCGTCGTCCTCGTGGTCCATCGAGGACAGGGCCTGCGCCCAGGCCGATTTGGATTGTGCGATCCTGGCCTTGCGTTCCGATCGCGCATGGTCACCTGCGGTAAGGGCCAATCGCGCCAAAACCGCCTCGGCGACCTTCCTTGCGTCGCCGACAATGCCAACACTGACCTTTTTGGTCAACCCGATCCGATCTGGGTTGATGTCGACTTGAATAATCTTGGCCTGACGCGGCCAATAGTCCAGCCCGTACCCCGGAAGCGTTGAAAACGGGTTCAGTCGGGTACCCAGACACAGTACCACATCGGCGCCCGAAATCAACTCCATAGCCGCCTTGGATCCGTTATAGCCCAACGGCCCGACAAACAGCGGATGGCTGCCCGGAAAGGCGTCATTGTGCTGATAGCCCACGCAAACCGGCGCATCCAGCCGCTCGGCCAGCGCCATCGAGGCGGGAATGGCCCCGCCCAACACCACGCCGGCCCCGTTCAGGATCACCGGAAAGCTGGCCTCGCTCAGCAGCTTCGCCGCGGCCGACAGGGCCTCTTCGCCGCCCGAGGGCCGCTCGAATTCCACAATCGCTGGCAGTTCGATGTCGATGACCTGGGTCCAGAAATCCCG